>CAIXCO010000116.1 GCA_903917955.1 uncultured Chlorobiaceae bacterium
GCCGAAAAACCGGCTGGCCAGAAATTACAGGTTCCGTCCGATGCAGCGAGCATGGGAGTGACCGATGCCGGCCAGGGAGTGAGAGCAGAAAGCTCACGGATAACTTTAAGCCCTTTATCGAATTTCTCCAATGCAGTGTTGGTCCGGTTAATGGTTATAAAATTAAAACGATAATCCGGTTTTTTCATCCAGACCGAGCATGAGGTTCATGTTTTGGATGGCCTGCCCGGCGGCACCTTTCAGTAAATTGTCGATGGCGGTGATAATGACCAGAGAACCGCGTTTTGTGGTATGTGCGATGTGGATATCACAAAAATTGGTATGGGCAACGTGCCTCACCTCGGTCATGGTGTCGCGAAGTCTCACAAACGGGGCATGCTCATAAAACTCCCTGTAGATCTCCTTGATGTGCTCAGCCTCTGCGGATCCTTCCAATTGAACGTTCAGGATGCTGTAAATCCCCCTTACCAGCGGGCCGATCATCGGCGTAAAGGTAAAGTCAAACGAAGGTGTGGTGGCAAAGGTGCCGAGTGCCTGCATGATTTCCGGAATATGCTGATGAACACCCACCTTGTAGGCTCGCATATTTTCATTCATCTCCGAAAACGATAACTCTGTCTTGCTGCTTCGTCCCGCCCCGGAAATTCCGGAGGTGGAGGTGCAGTTGATGGCTCGAACATGCACTCCGCTCTCACTATGCGCAAAAAGCGGTGCAACACCAAGAATAATGCTTGTAGCAAAACAGCCGGGATTACTGATCGCCTTCGCTCGAATAATCTCGTTACGGAATAACTCCGACATTCCGTAAGTCATCACCGAATCGGGAGATTTTTGCTGTTTGTAGAATTCGAGATGCTCATCGGTGCTCTTCAGCCTGAAGTCGCCGGAGAGATCGATGACCGTTTTTCCTGCCGCCACAAGAGGAGGAACAAGCTGCAGCGCCTCTCCGTGGGGAAGGGCAAGAAAATAGATATCACTCTCGCACTCTCCGCAGTAAGGTTTGTACACCTTGTTGCAGGCGAGTGCAGGGTAGATATCCGAAACCTTTTTACCGGTTTGTGAAAAAGCATAGAGCTCTTGAAGTTCGACCCTTGGATGATGAAGAAGCAGCCGTGTAAGCTCAGCTCCGGAATAGCCGGAAGCCCCGATTATTGAAACTGAATACATTGTTGAATTCTTTTGTGCTGAGACAGTCATCAGGGTTAATATACTTGTAATAAGTGCTTATAATAAAAAAGCCTGTATTTTTGCAAACAGGTGTTCCGGAAGGCCGAAATATTAACCTTTTTTACGTGATTTTCAAGAATGCGGAATGTTTTTTTTTACAATGGTAACATTCCTCTGGTTTTTTATGGCAACATCTTTTTTCTCCTTATCTTAACAATCAAGCTTTCAAAGAATCATCTCAATGAGGTATCCCGAAAAAAGAGGAGTGAGGGTGAAAAATACAGCCATACAAAGAGCTTTTTTCAGGGGCATGAGCGGCTTGCTCTTTTTTTGCACTGTTGTTTTGCTCTTTAACTGCACACCACAGCCTGCCGAGGAAACCGCCAAAAGCGGAAGCATAAGCGTTGCGGTTGATCGCCATCTTGAGGGTATTGCCGGAAATCAGGCGGAGAGCTTCAGCATCTCTTATCCAGATGCAAAGGTAAAACTGCTGCCTGACGCCTCCGGAAAGAGTTTGAAACATCTTCTTGAGGGCAAGGTGAATGCGGCATTAATCAGCGGTGAACCAGAAGCCGCCGAAGACTCTCTTTTTGCTCAGCTCCATAGCCACCTTCGTCGTGAGCCTGTTGCCCGCGACGCCATTGTCTGCATCGTCAATCGCCGCAACCCTGTCACCATGCTCTCCACCAAAGAGCTTGGTGCCCTGTTGTCAGAAACGGAAGAGGGGAGAGTGGTACCTCTTGTCAGAGCCGATGATTTTCGCATGCTCTCTCTCCTGGCCAGAACAACGGGAAAAAAAATGGGAGAGCTGCGTCCCTGGTCATGCCGCAGCGACGTAGAACTGATTGCAAGGGTCTCGACCGACAGGCGGGCCATTGGGCTGCTCTTCCGCTCCTCGCTCGACAACGCGTTCGTTATGGCATCCGGAGAGCGCAAGAGTGAAGGCCGGTTCAGGATACTCCCGATTGCAAAAGGAGGGGAGGCGCCTCGCCTGCCAACACAGCAAAACATCTTTGACGGGAGCTACCCCCTTGTTACTCTGGTCTACTATCTCTATTATCCCGGCGACGCACTTGCTGCAGGCTTTGGCGCCTGGCTTAGCAGTAGTGCAGGGCAAAAGGCCTTCGAAAGAAGCTCCCTTGCCCCCTACAGGCTTGTTGAACGCACAATTATTTTGAAATAACGGTGAAACCAGAGTTCTACATTGCACGACGCTTTGCCTTCAAACAGCGATCAGCCACAAAACCAACTTTTATTGTCATGGTTGCTGTTGTCGGCATTGCCGTGGGTACAGCCGCTCTTATTCTGACACTCTCGATTGTGAATGGATTTGCCAGCAGCGTCGAAAACAAGTTGATCAGCTTCAGCGACCACCTCCAGATTCGCCATCCCGATGAGCAACTCTTTCAGGAGCGCCGCACCGATCTTGCAAAAATTGTCGATCATTCGAATATCAAGAGTGCCTCACCTTTTCTCGAAAAAAGCTTTGTGCTCAGGAGTCGCAGCACAGGGGCGGCTGAGGGTTGGCACAGCAAACCGGTTGTGGTCAAAGGGGTCAGCAAGGAGCAGCAAAGAGTCTTTCTGAAAAATTTCCTCCGGAAAGGGAGTCTGAATGGCATGGAGAGTGGCGAAGGTCTTGCACTCTACGCAGGTCAGACATTGGCAGAAAACCTTGATCTCAAGGTCGGTAAAAAGGTGATGCTCGTCGGCCTTGGATGCAATGCGTCGGGCGCAAAACTTATTGCCGGTAACAAAAACATTGTCGATATGCTTTCCTCCCTTGATTTGGAGGTCGGAGTGATACGCGGCATCTACGACACAGGGCTTCAGGAGGGATTTGATGATTTTGTGGTGATTGCCGATCTGAAAGAGCTTCAGCAGCGATTCAATCCCATGATGATCAGCGGTTACGATGCCAACGTGCACGACCTCAACCAACTGCCCGCCACCGTTAAAGAGCTGGTCAACCTCCTCGGATTTCCCTTTTATGGCTACACGGTTTTTGAGCGCTACGCAAACCTTTTTGAATGGCTGAAGCTTCAAAAAAACATCACGCCGCTGCTCATTGTCACCATCACCATCGTCGCTGTTTTCAACATCATCTCCACCCTTCTTGTGCTGATTATTGAAAAGACCCGTGAAATCGGCATGCTCAGCGCCCTCGGCCTTGAACCCGGGAAAATCAGCGCAGTTTTCATGGCGCAAGCCTTCCTTGTATCGCTTTCAGGAGTGGTTACCGGCAACATCCTTGCCCTTTCACTCTCACTCTTTGAACTGCGCTATCATCTTATCACTTTGCCCGAAAAAAGCTATTTCATCAAGTATGTACCGCTCCTGATTGAGCCGCTCGACTACGCCGTCGTCTCCATCGCCGTGATGGCCCTCACTCTGCTCTTTGCCTTTATTCCCGCACGGATTGCAGCCTCCCTGAAACCTGGCACCGCACTGGGCACGTAAACCATCTTACTCCCGCCTTTATGAAAACAGCTTTATGGATAGCCAGGCGCTTCAGCTTTGCCCGAAAACGGTTCCGGGTGATCAACATCATCTCGGCAATCAGTATGGTCGGAATTGTGCTTGGCGTCAGCACTCTGCTGGTGGTGATGAGCGTCCTGAACGGCTTCCAGAAACTTGCCCGCGATCTCTTTGTCACCATCGACAGCCCCGCTCAGCTCGTTCCCCTTGTGGGCCGAACCATGAAGGTTTCCGACAACATTCTGCAATCACTACGCGCCATCGAAGGCGTCGGATCTGCCGAGCCCTTTGCCGAAGGTGAGGCCATCATGGCGACCCGTGAAAAAAGCGAACTGGTCATTGTCAAAGGAATCAGCGAAAGGGCGCACCACAGCCTGATGCGTCAAACCCACACGCCGCGCCCTTTTTTTACCCCCGAAACCATTGCTGTAGGAGAGCTTATGGCCTACCGCACCAACCTCTACCTCTTCAGGGAGGTCAAGATTTTCAGCCCGGAACTGATTTCTTTGGGCCTCGAATCGCTCTCTGAGCCCTACCTGATCCCGATGCTTGCCATTCCTGAAACCAGCGTCTCATCGCTCTTTTCCCTGCAAAAAGTTTTTGATGACCGCTATGTCCTCACCTCAAGTCTTTTTGCCCGGAAAATCCTGCTCATGGGCCAGGGAGAGTACTCAGGAATCGACATCAGGGAAAAAGAGGGAGTGTCGGGCGATATTTTCACGGTTAACCTCAGGGAGTGGCTGGTTCGCAGCACCCTGAAAACAAGCGTCAAGGTTCGCACCCTCGAAGAAAAGTACAACAACATCTTCGCCGTTATGCAGCTCGAAAAATGGGTCAGTTTCAGCGTGCTGATGCTCATCATCCTCGTCGCCGCACTCAGCCTCACCGGAGCCCTCGCCATGACCGCCATCGACAAACAGCGTGAGCTCTTCTATCTCCGCTGCCTCGGAATGGAAAAACCGCAGTTCATGGCCATCTTCATCATCCAGGGGGGAATGACCGGAATCGCCGGAACCGCTGCCGGAACCGCCATCGCCTGGAGCCTCTGCACCCTCCAGCAGCTCTACGGTATGGTGCAACTCCCCTCCAAAAGCGCCTTCATCATCCAGGCCTACCCGGTCAACATGCAGGCTGGGGATTTTCTTACCGTCAGCATCACGGCCATCCTCCTCTGTTTGCTGGTAAGTCTCTATCCCGCACGAAAGGCCGCCCTGATTGCAACAAGCCGCTCGCTTGATCTCAAAACGAACTGAGCGTGAAACCTGGAAAGGCGGGCTCACAGCTCATTCGGATCAGTTGAGAAAGAGGGTTACGAAAATGGATCGAAATCTGACTTTGAGGCAAAGCATACCGGGCAACTCCATTGGCCTGATACTTCAGCAAAGAGAGTGCAAGCCTTGATACCGCCCTCAGGATCACCTTCTGCGGGGTCATAGAGGTAGCCGCACTCCCGACACATCCATGTGCATGATTCACTCTTTTTCAGGGTTGTTCCGTCATCAAGAAGCTTTCTGAAAACCACCATCTCTGACTTTGCAAACCCCTGCGACCGGTAAAATTGCTGTGCGGTGTTGTTATCTCGGTCGGTGAGGAGCGTGATGCGCCCGAACCCTTCACTGCGGGCAAAATCTACAGCATGGTTTATCAGCAGGGTACCAAGCCCCTTGCCGCGCCATGCAGGTGCCACAACCATATCTTCAAGGAGCGCAACTTTTTGGCCAAGAAAGGTGCTGACCGTAAAGAGAAGCATCACCATTCCCTCAATCACCCCGTCAATTTCACCAACAAAGATCCGGCCAAGCTCCGGGTTACGGATGATTATGGAGAGCCCTCGCGATTGCGTTTCTGCATTTGGGGTAAACTCATGCTCCTGGCTGAACAGAATTCCAAGAAGCTCGGCACATCTCGCCTCGTCACCCTCTAGGGCTATTCGTATTCTGAATATCATGGCCTAACGTCATTTTTTTTAAAAAAGCGCCCTGTACTACTGCGTTTCACTGATGCACAAGGTCAGGATAATTCCCTTTGATTTCAAAAATTTTCTTGTTCAATTTTAGCTATGCAATCTGAAAGTCGGATAAAACGCACACTATCAGGAGGTCACTCCCAGATATTCCAGGAACAGCCGATCTCTGGATACTGACTCGGTAGACCATCGGTAGTTGCCCATGGCAGTTCGCACGTGAGTCGTTTCAATGCAGTCGAACCAATCCAGAATCTGAGCGAGAGACGCAAGACTATTATGTGAACAGTCTCGCCTGGCTGACAGAATATTGGCAAAGAACAAAAAAAAGCAACCCCTGATCGAAAAAAAAGAGCTCGCTCAAAAAGCTCGATGATGACGAACAGCGTCATGCGGATCAGGTACAACGTATCATAGATCTTGTCAACAGCGTTACTGATTTGGATTCGGGAAAATAAGCTCGGCTTTTGTTGTTAAAAAAAGCACTTTTTAGCGAAAAAAGTTTGTATATGTGTATTTTTTTGTTGAATTTCTGGTGGGAAATGATTGTTCTATCGTCAGGTTGTTTACCCAAAAAGGTATCATTTTTTCTTCAACCATAATTTGAAAAGAATCATGTCAAACGGATCGAATAAAACAGCCGAGCAGTTGCTGCCACAGAAAGAGCGGGAAGAGCAGATAAGGCGTGCAGCTTATCTCCGTTGGGAAGCGAAGGGGAAAAAGGATGGTACTGATCAGGATGACTGGCATGAAGCTGAAGCCACA
>CAIXCO010000117.1 GCA_903917955.1 uncultured Chlorobiaceae bacterium
GGCGGTCTTCGCGCAACGCTCAATTTCGGCCACACCTTTGCGCATGGGCTTGAAAAGCTGGCCGAGTACCGATACCTGCGGCACGGCGAAGCGGTCACCATCGGCATGGTCTGCGCTCTCTTTTTGTCACACAATCTTGGCTATCTCGACCAACCCTCACTTGAACGCGGACTTGCGCTGCTGCAGAAGTTCCGTTTTCCGCGCAGGCTGATGAAGCGGAGGTTTCTCGATATCGACAGCGCGCTGCTCCTTGATGCCATGCTCTCCGACAAGAAAAAGCTGGATAAAAAGCTCCGTTTTGTGCTGCTGAAAAAGCTGGGCGAGGCGTTCCTGCTGGAGGAGAGTGTTGAAGAGAACTTTATACTGAAATCCATTGACGACGGGCGGAAATTCTTTAACCCTAAGGGTGCGCATTGAGCGAGAAAAGATAACTGCTACCCCTGAGCACGGCATGATCTTCAACCACGGGTGAGGCGTCGAGCATGGCGGCAACAAGCGGCGCATTACCCCCCGCAGCAATCACCCTGATGTTCACTTCGCCATGCTCCTCGCGAAGCCACCGTTCAAGTTTGACCAAAAGCCCATCAATACCTGAGACGCAATTGAGCACAATCCCGTTTCGAATGCACTCAACTGTCGAGAGTCCGACAAGCGTTTCGGGGCGCTCAATACCAACCAGCGGGAGCCGTGCAGTATGTTCATGCAGGGACTTTGCCATGAGGTCAAGACCGGGCATAATGAGGCCGCCAAGGTAGTTCCGAGCAGAATCAAGCACGTCAACCGTGATGGCGGTACCAATATCGAGGGCAATAATAGCCTCTCCCGCATAGAGCTGGCAACCGAGGGCGCAAAGGGCAATGCGGTCGGCACCGAAGCTCTCCGGTGAGTCGTAATGCAGCATGAAGGGAAGCTGCATGGAGGAAGTGACCTTGACAACCTCGCCCGGCAGATGAGCACGCAGAGTGTCGAGGATAGGCTGATCGAGCGCAGGCACCACACTGCAGAGTACCGCATCACGAAGAGCGGGATAGTTCACGATAATCGGCATGATCTGCGCAGAAATGTTCTCCCTGCTGCTCATGACTGGAGAGGATACCTTGTGCACTTCGAGGCACTCGCGGCCCCTGACGAGCGCAATCGAAGCGATTGTGTTCCCTGTTTCAACAACAAGAATCGGTGCGCAGGCAGGCGGTTGCGGGCCGGAAAAAAGCATCATCAAATATCCTGAAAAAACTCAGCGGAGCTTGGCTTCAATACCGGTTCTTTTTGACAGGTCGGAAAGAAAACGCTTGTAGTCTTGAAGATTGGTTGTTACAAAAAGCGAGTCGCGGAGTGGAGGTTTAGCTGCAACAATAAAAATTTTGGGGGGCGGATTGTAGGTAATGCCCTCCTGGTATATGGCCGTAATGGCAGCAAGAGGCAGTTTTTTTTCGTTCCCCTTACGGTCCAAATAGAGTAACTGGTCGCTGGCGATTTTTATGGAATCACCATCCTGGCCATGCTCCCCGGCAAAACGGGTGTTGTAGTACATCGGCCCGCCAAGCGAAACGGTGGTGAGCAGAACAAGCAGAGCGGTCTTCCAGAAACAGCCAAGATCGACGCCGTAGGTAAATTTTCCGAACCGGTAAAAGAGAGCCCACACCAGCCCGAGAAAGAGCATCCCCATTAGCCAGGTTGCAAAAAAATAGTACTCAAGCCATAGGGCAGGATAGCTCATGGGATAGTGAAAAACCTCTGGCATGGCGGTGTAGGGGTTACTTTTCAGAATAAGGGCATAGAGGCTGAAAATAAGGCATAACTCAACCTTTGCAATAAAAAAATTTCACTTTGCACAAAAAAAAGGCCCGCCTAAGCGAGCCTTTTCCTGGTTCAACACCTTGAAAGTGTGGTTCAGTGCTGAAAAAGCATTTCCGAGTAGGTCGGAAGCTGCCAGCGACTGCGGTCAACAATCTGCTCAAGAGTGTCGGCAACAATGCGCACCTCGCTCATGAACGGAAGCAGTTCATCTGCACAGTAATCAGCCTTTTCGAACTCGGTTGCGAATGACTCGATCTTTTCGACAGCTTCATCAAGCTCGGCAGTCATCTCAATCAGGGTCGAAAGATTTTCGGCCAGGAATTTAAGGTTTCCTGCCTGGCTGCTGAGTGCCTGGTCGGAAAGGCCAATAGCGTCAGCCGCAGAGAGCAGGTTATTGAAAGAGTTGCCAAGATCGCCCTGATATTCGGAAACATCAGGAATGACAAAGGTCTTCAACATGAGCTGCAAGGTGCGGGCCTCAATGTCGATACCCTTGATATAGCGTTCAAGACGGATGTGCAGACGTGAATTGGTCTCTTCTGCGCTCAGCACACCATACTTGATGAACATGTCCTGAACATCTTTCTTGAGCAGTACTCTGAGAGCCTGCGGCGTGTTCTTCAGGTTCGGCAGACCTCTATCTCTGGCGGCCTGCTGAAGGGCTTCAGCATAGTTGTCGCCCTGGTAGCGGATTGGCTTGGTAGCGGTGATCTGCTCACGAAGGGTTTCGAGAATTGCGGCATCCCGCTCTTTTCCGGCATTGATTTTTGCGAGTATGGCATCAGCAATTTCATCAACTGCTTCGGCCATCAGGGTGTTGAGCACCATGTTCGGTACTGAAGCGGCCTGTGAAGAGCCGACAGCACGGAACTCGAATTTGTTGCCGGTAAATGCGAATGGCGAGGTACGGTTGCGGTCGGTATAGTCTTTGTTGACCAGCGGCACCTGTGAAAGGCCGAGGTTCAGTACCTGTTTTTCAGTTTTCAGATCAACCTTGCCACTCTCGATTGCATCAAGCACCTTTTCGAGCAGCTCACCAAGGAAAACGGTTACCACAGCCGGAGGAGCCTCATTGGCACCGAGACGGTGATCGTTGCCCATGCTTGCGATAGACATTCTCAAAACATCTGCCCTCTTGTAAACACCGTTCAGAACAGCAACAAGGAAGACAAGGAAGTGGACATTCGTTTCAGGTGTGTGGCCTGGATCAAGAAGATTTATTCCGGTATCGGTACCGATTGACCAGTTGTTGTGCTTGCCTGAACCGTTGATGCCAGCAAAAGGCTTTTCGGCGAGCAACAGGGCAAAACCCTTCTTGTCGGCAACCTTTCTCATCACTTCCATGACCAGCAGGTTGTGATCGACGGCGATGTTGGCCTCTTCAAAAATCGGAGCTATTTCAAACTGGTGAGGGGCTACCTCGTTATGACGGGTCTTGGCTGGAATGCCGAGCAGATAGAGCTCATGCTCAACATCCTGCATGAATTCGAGTACACGGTCAGGGATTGAACCGAAATAGTGATCCTCAAGCTGCTGGCCTTTTGGTGGAAGGGCACCAAGCAGGGTACGTCCGCACATGACAAGGTCAGGACGCTCGGAGTAGAATTTTTTGTCGACAAGGAAATACTCCTGCTCGCAGCCGGCAAAAGTTTTTACCCGTGAGACGCCGGTGACGCCGAGAATTTCAAGCAGTCTCATTGACGATTTGCTGACCGCCTCCATGGAGCGCAACAACGGAGTTTTGGAATCGAGCGCTTCGCCGTGATAGGAGATGAAGACGGTCGGAATACAAAGGGTCAAATCTCTGCCGCCCTTCATGAGGAAGGCTGGACTGGAGGGATCCCATGCGGTGTAGCCACGTGCTTCGAAGGTGCTGCGCATACCGCCTGAAGGGAAGCTTGATGCGTCAGGCTCACCCTGAATCAATTGTTCACCCGAAAAGCGCTCTATTGGAGTGCCATCGCGATCTATCGACAAAAACGCATCATGTTTTTCGGCTGTGGAACCGGTCATCGGCTGGAACCAATGGGTGTAATGGGTTGCACCATTCTCCATGGCCCACTCTTTCATGCCATGTGCTACAACACCGGCAATTTCGTCAGTTATCTTTTTACCGGCCTTGATGGTCTCCTGCAATGCGGTAAACTCCTCTTTTGGAAGTTTTGCGCGCATGGCTTTTTGGTCAAATGTCATCGAACCAAAATAGGTGGAAACCGGAATTTTGCTATCGCTGTTCAAAACGAACCTCCTTGTTGATTTGCGTGATATAACCCTCTTTCTTCTGATAAAAACCGAAACCTTCGTTATTTTCTTGACTTTTTTTCATCAAACGTTATCAGCACTTGCCGATCCTGAAGGTTGGTGCGGACAATTTCAGCACTGATCTTTTTGTTTTTCTTCAACTGGGTCAGCACAAAGCTTGTATTGGTACCGAGCACACCCGGCCAGCTCTGGATTCTTGAAAGGAACTGCTCAAGCGACGCTGTGTTGTGGGTCATCACCTTTAAAATATGCGACCCTTCGCCGGTAACGGAAAAACATTCCATAATCTCATCCTCTTTCATCACATGCTCCATAAATGACTTATAGTGCTTGGAGGAGTCGATTCGTACCCTGACAAATGCGTGAATATCAAAACCAAGTTGCCGTTCATCAACTTCCATGGTAAAGCCTTTGATGATACCGCTCTTCTGCAGCTTGTCGAGCCGCTCACTGACAGAGGGTATTGAGAGTCCTACGACTTCAGCAAGTTCGCTCAATCGAACTCTGCCGTTTTCCCCAAGAGACTCAATAAGCTTGAGGTCGATCAGATCAAGATGGCCAGACATAACTGCACTGTGGTTTAAATAAATTTTAACATAAATTACATAATAATAAGAAAAAAACAACTCCCCTCTTTACTATTCGTAACTTTTTCATCATTTTCCTTAATTAATTTAGGAAGGGCAGCTATCCTGCCGTATTCATGCCGATTCAGGGAAAAGAGTTACCGGTTACTACCTCCAGCCCGCAACCTCTTCTTTTTCGGCAGTCAAGAGTGAGAAGTCCTGAGAATCTAATACACTTTAAATAGAAAATATTTCAATATCTTATGCCTGTCGCTGAAACAGGGTATTTTTGACCGGTCGGAAACATGACGTTCTCCATTTCACTGCAACGCTTCATGGCAAACCATTCCCGGCTTTTTCAGCAAAAACAAAGTAAACGATTATAAAAAAACAATTTAAAGCGGCTGATACTTTTTAAAAGATGAAAATAGCAATTTTCGGCGCAGGAGTGGCTGGCCTTAGCGCAGCAATAGAACTGGTGGATAAAGGGCACAGAGTAGAGATTTATGAAAAACGCAAAGTACTTGGAGGAAAGGTTTCCGTTTGGAAAGACAGTGACGGCGACTCCATAGAATCAGGGCTTCATATTGTTTTTGGTGGTTACGAGCAGCTTCAGAAATATCTCAACCGGGTCGGTGCCGGAGAGAATTACCAATGGAAAGAGCACGCACTGATTTATGCCGAGCAAGAGGGCAAACAGTCGCAGTTCACAAAAGCAAACCTTCCCAGCCCGTGGGGCGAAGTTGCGGGCTGCTTGCAGACTAATTTTCTCACCCTGTGGGATAAACTTTCGCTAATCAAGGGGCTCTATCCTGCCCTGATGGGTAATGAGCAGTATTTCCGCAGCCAGGACGATAAAACCTATTCAGAGTGGCACCGCTTACAGGGTGCTTCGGAGCATTCATTGCAAAAACTGTGGCGGGCCATTGCGCTTGCCATGAATTTCATTGAGCCCAACATCATCAGCGCACGGCCAATGATTACCATTTTCAAATATTTCGGCACCAATTACACGGCAACAAAGTTTGCATTCTTTCGCAAAAACCCTGGCGATTCGATGATTGAACCGATGCGGCAGTATATCCAGAGCAAGGGTGGACGCATTTTTGTTGATGCAAAACTGAAAGGGTTTGAACTCAACAATGATGAAAGCATTCAAGGTGCGGTGCTTCAGGATGGCCATACCATTGTGGCGGATGCCTATATTTCTGCCCTGCCTGTCCACAACCTTACAACCGTTCTGCCCCAAAAGTGGCTTGCTCATAAGTATTTCCGTAACCTGCACGAATTTGTCGGCAGTCCGGTAGCAAACTGTCAGCTCTGGTTTGACCGAAAAATTACCGACACCGATAATCTCATGTTTTCACAGGGTACGGTGTTTGCAACATTTGCCGATGTCTCAATCACCTGCCCCGACGACTTCCAGAAGGGTACAGGTACGGCAAACGGCGGCAGCGTCATGAGTCTGGTGCTTGCTCCGGCGCACCAACTGATGAATATGCCCAATGAAGCGATTCTTGAGCTTGTGATGAAAGATATGCACAATCGCTTCCCGAAATCACGCGAGGCAAAATTGCTCAAATCGACCATTGTCAAAATCCCCCAATCAGTCTACAAAGCGGTGCCAGATGTCGACAAGTTCCGCCCTGACCAGATCAGCCCTGTCAAAAACTTTTTTCTTGCTGGCGATTACACCGACCAGCACTACCTGGCCTCTATGGAAGGTGCGGCACTGAGCGGCAAGCTGGTTGCCGAAAAGCTCCTCAGCAGGTTTGGCAACTGAATGAATAACCAGAAACAGGATTGGAACAACTAACAACTATGCAAAAGAGAGAATCGCAACAAAACCTGGGTGCAGAAACCCAGGTAAAGGTGCTTGAGGAGAGAAGCTGCGGCATTCTGCCTTTCAGCAAAAAAGTTGACGAGAGTGGAGCCGCACCCCTTTTTGCAACAGGTATCGATATCCTGCAAATCAACATAGGCTACACCTGCAATCTTCTCTGTCGTCACTGTCATGTCAATGCCGGACCGGAGCGCAAGGAGATGATGAGTCGCGAGACAATGCTGGAGTGTATTGAGTCGCTCACAGCAGGAAGCATAACAACCGTCGATATTACCGGTGGAGCACCGGAAATGCATCCAGAACTCCGCTGGTTCATTGAACGTATAAGAGCCAAAGCGCCTGATATCAAAATTCTTGTACGTTCAAACCTCACCCTGTTAACAGGAAACGAAAAATACTGCGATTTGGCGAAATTCTTCAAGGAGCAGCGGGTTACTCTTATTGCCTCACTTCCCTGCTACGTCAAAGCGGATGTTGATAACGTACGGGGAGCGGGTGTTTTTGACCAATCCATCCATACACTGCAACTGCTCAACAGCCTCGGCTATGGTAAAAAGGAGGGCAATCTTGAACTCAACCTGGTCTTCAACCCCGAAGGTACCTCTCTTCCGGGAGGGCAGCAGCAACTGGAGCAGGAGTACCGAAAACGACTTTTTGATGAGTACGGCATTCTCTTCAACCATCTCTATACCATCACCAATATGCCGATCAGCCGTTTTCTCAGCGATCTGCTTGAAAACGGCCACTACTCGGAATACATGACACTTCTGGCTGAAAACTTCAATCCCCTCGCCCTGCAGAACCTGATGTGCAAAACAACCCTTTCCGTAGGCTGGGATGGCACACTCTACGACTGTGATTTCAACCAGATGCTCCAGTTGCCTCTGGCGAAGTCGGCACCGCAAAATATCAGCGCATTCAGCGTGGAGGCACTCCGCAATCGGCGCATAATCGTCGGCCAGCACTGCTACGGATGTACGGCAGGAGCAGGTTCAAGCTGCCAGGGCTCTCTGTTGTGAACAACCATCGACTCCTCATTATTTTTACCAAAAACCCGGAGGCGGGGCAAGTCAAAACACGCCTGGCTCATTCGATTGGAGAGGAGAAGGCGCTTGAGGTCTACGAAATCCTCAGAAGCCATACCGCCAGGGAAACAGAGGGAGTTGACGCAGAACGGATCATCTCTTACTCTCGCTTTATCCCCACCTCCGACCTCTTCCTTACCGACAGCTTCACTCCACAGCTCCAGAGAGGAGATGATTTGGGAGAACGCATGTTTCATGCCATAGAGGAGGGATTTGAAAGCGGCTTTCGCCACATTGTGCTTATCGGAACAGATTGCTACGAGCTGAGACGCGAAGTCCTCAATGAGGCATTCTCTGCCCTGGAGCAATATGATGCGGTAATCGGCCCAGCCACCGATGGAGGATTTTACCTGATAGGCCTTAACAAACTTTTCCCTGATCTCTTTCTTGACCGGCAGTGGAGCACCCCGGAGGTTTTAAAAGAAACTGCCACAAAACTTCAGCAACACTCCATAGAGTACAAGCTGCTCACAGAACTTTCGGATATTGATACCTTTGACGATCTGAAAAAAAGCACATTATGGCCACACCAACCATAAGCATCATCATGCCGACCTGTAACGAGGAGGCCATTATTGCCCGCTCGCTTCATGCACTCTTTGCCATCACTGAAAAGTCGGAGGGGATTGAAATCATTGTCAGTGATGCAAGTAGTGACAGCACGCCCGATATCCTCTCCAGCTTTCCGGTAAGCGTCTGCCACAGTGCAAAGGGACGCGCCACACAGATGAACTGCGCCGCCCGTATGGCTAAGGGTGATCTCCTCTATTTTCTCCATGCCGACAGCGTGCCGCCCGAAACCTTTGTCGATGATATCCGTTCGGCTGCGGCCACAGGGAAAAAAGCCGGATGCTTCAGGATGAGTTTTGATGACACCCATCCGCTCATGACGCTCTTTGGATGGTTTACACAGTTTCCTCTACTGATCTGCCGGGGAGGAGATCAGTCGCTTTTTATCGACAAAGCGCTCTTTGGCAGAATCGGAGGGTTTGACGAAACGAAGCTCATCATGGAAGATTACGATATCATCACCCGCATTGAGCAACGGGAAGAGTTTCATATCCTCGAAACAGAGGTCACGACATCAGCCCGGAAATACTACCGTAACGGCATCATACCCCTCCAGATGAGCTTCGGAACCATACACCTCATGTATGCCCTTGGATTTGACCAGGAGACCCTTCTCCGATTCTACAGGGAACATATTACCTGAGGGGAAGGGGAAAACCCCCAGCCCCTCAAGCACAAATGGTGATGTTTACCTGAATGTGATGAACCCTGAAATTCCTTTATGCGATTTGTACCGCAAGCTCCGTGGAGTCCACTGTCGCTACGCCTGTCAGTTCAACCGGATCGGCGACATCAAGTGATCCCAGAAGCGCCACATCATGCTCCATGTCAAAAAACGAGAGCGAAGCCGCCAACGGAGCGATCGGTGCAGTCCCGGCCACAGCAAGGAGACCAGCGGCCCCTACAGGCTGTGCGGTCGTCGTCAAGAGGTTTTCAAGCTGTCCGAGTGACCACGATGACGAGAAATCTTTTTGGGCCGATAACAGCAGGGCCGCAGCGCCAGCAACAAATGGCGTTGCCATTGATGTGCCGCTCATCACAACATATTGCCCGCCCATATAACTGCTGTAAATACTTACCCCTGGAGCAATAACAAAATCGTAGGGAACGAGTGTCCCTGCGTCGTTGCTGAAAGTAGCAACAACGTTGCTGCTGTTGACTGCACCTACCGCTATACCCCCTGCGGTTTTTGCGAGTATGGCCGGATAGGTTGGTGACGTTTGGCTGTCATTCCCTGATGCCATGCAGACGATCACACCATGATTGATGGCGTACGTTATAGCCGAGGAAAGTTCTTTTGATGCGGAACCATAAGCACCAAGAGAGAGGTTGATGACATCAGCCCCATTGTTCACCGCATACATAACTCCCGCAGCGACACCCGTGAACGTGCCGCTTCCTGAAGAACTCAACACCTTGACAGGCATAATCGTGGCGTCATAGGCAACCCCTGTTACTCCATAGCCATTGTTCAGACCGGCGATGATGCCGGAAACGTGGGTTCCATGACCGTTATCGTCTAACGCATAGCCGTCATTATTGACAAAATCATAGCCGTAAATGTCGTCCACGTAACCATTGTTGTCGTCGTCAATGCCATTACCAGCAATTTCGAGTGTATTGGTCCAGATGTTCTGGCTGAGATCGGTGTGCTGGTAATCGACACCGGTATCAACGACGGCCACAACAATACCCTTCCCGGTGTAACCAGCCAGCCATGCGTCAGGGGCCTGAATATCGTTCAATCCCCAATCTTTTGTGCCCCAACCGTCACCATAGAGTGGGGAATCGCTGATGACATGGCCTGTCGCCTTTTCAAGCATGGTATCCACATTGAGCAGGCCATACCCAGAAGTTGCATTCCATGTGGTGCTGGTGGTGGACGAAAGCGTCGTGAAGTCGTAGGCGGACGACCCGGTAAAAAGGTTTCCGGCAAGATCCTTAACGGAGCCATTGGCAAATGTCACAAAGTAGTGAGTGCCGTTGGCAAGGGTATTGAGCGGATCGATCGTCAACGTGCTTCCCGAAAATGAGAGTCTCGAACTTGATGCTGCATCGAAGCTTTCGACAAGCGCTCCTGTAACCGAACCACTATGGATTTCGATAAGTCCGCTACCTGCCTTGACCGATTCGCTGAAGGTCAGGGTGATATTGGTGTTCAAGGAAGCATTGAGGCTGCCGTCAGCAGGAGTGAAACTTTTTACGGTTGGAGCAACCGTATCAAGAGCGACCGTTTTGAAGTCGTATGTTGAGGTGCCTGAATAGCTGTTCCCCGCAAGATCCTTGACAGTTCCACTTGCAAGAGATACGAAGTAACGGGTATTTCCTCCCAGATTGTTGAGCGGGTCAATCGTCAGCGTGCTTCCCGAAAAAAGCAGGCGAGTGCTGGACGCTGTATCGAATCTTTCGACAACAGCTCCCGTCGCAGAACCACTGTGAATTTCGATAAACCCTCGACCCGCCGTTACCGACTCACTGAAGTTCAGGGTGATGTTGGTGCTCAAGGAAGCATTGATGCTGCCATCTGCGGGACTGAAGCTTGTGACCTTGGGAGCTGTCGTATCCCTGATGATCCGAATTGCTGCAGCCGACAAGTCGACTGCGCTGTCATCGAAGGCATGCCAATCCGCATTATTGTCTGCAAATCCTGGCGTGTCATTAAAAACGCCAACATCCGCGTTCCGAAAAAAAGAGTCCGATTCATTGAATGCCAACTGAGGATTGCCTGTGCTGACCGAAAAGGATTGCCCTGGCGCCAAGAGAGCTGCAAAAGAGATGTGCTCTGCATCAATTGGTAACAAACCATCTATTGCGTCATTGCTAAGTTCAGGGGCTTTGATGCTCCCCTTGCCAGTAATCGAAGATATCTTCAGCATGGGTATGAGTACTATCGTTTATAAAAAGCACAATTTACTTTATTTAACTCTCAAGAGCCGTTTGCGGTTCCCTTAGGGAACACCTTTTGATTTATATTTTTCCATCCGTACCTGCACAGTCACAGGGAATCGTTCATACGGCCCTCCCCCTCGGCGGCATTCCACCCAGAATTTTTTCAGGCCGTGTATGCAAGTGCAGAATTTGAGGAGTGCAAAAACATTTCACGCATCAAAAAAACTACTTTCCCGCATTCTTTACTTATATTGACTTTTGAGGATTCTGCCGTGGAGGTGTGGGGGGTTTTCGTATTTGTAGCCCGCTGAAAAGCGGAACCATAGGTAAAATTACTGTACAACCTGTGGCTTTTTTTCTTCAGAAAGATCGTTTTAAATCATTATTATAAAACCTTTTGAAGGCTTTTTTGCAAAAGAGTTCTTCATAGGTTTATATATTCCGAAAATTATTTATTACTCCTTACCCTTAATCCACCCAATAATTATGGCAACAGAAGAAGTCAACAAACAGGCAGGTGCGCTTATACCGGGCGCCAAACAAGATCAGGACGCAACTGTCGGCAATGGCGATATCGCCCACATGATCGAAAGTGTGGGTTCCTTGATTGATTCGACTATTGAATCAGTGCAGGGAATGATAAGCTCGGTAAGTTCCGCAACCAGTCAAATTATTGACGGGGTTTCATCGACC
>CAIXCO010000118.1 GCA_903917955.1 uncultured Chlorobiaceae bacterium
CATCCGAATTCTTGACTCGAAGGGGGAAATCTCCGCTTGAATTATCTGGTTGTGAGCTTCCGAAAATCCGAAACTGGATGACCTTTGTCCGGAAAGAATACTTGGAAAAAACAACCTAATCCGTTACCAGTGCCCAAATTTGCAGATGCAACAAAGCCTGCGACTGATTTTGTGCCCGACACCACAGCACCCACCGTCGCCATTTTCAGCCCGGTTGACGCATCGACAGGTGTTGCAATCGGCAGCGACATCGTACTGACCTTCAGTGAGGAGATACAAAAAGGTTTGGGCACCATCGCTATGCACAGCGGTTCAGTGTCAGGCCCGATAGTTGAACGTTACGATGCCGCGACAAGCATTAATCTGATGGTTTCAGGCTCCACGCTCACCATCAACCCGACGGCTGATCTGGTAAATGGAACGCACTATTTTGTGACGCTCAGCGAGGGAAACGTCAAAGATCTGGCAGGCAACTGCTACTCAGGTACAGATACCTACGACTTCACGACGGCATCCGCTCTTTCCGTTCATAACCTCCACGGCTCTGTGACCTTCTGGAAAACCGGCACCGCCATTGCAGACGTTACCAGCACGCTCACCTCAGTCCAAGCTGCCACGGGCACAGAACCCGTCGAATTCAGGAACATGCAGATCACTGCAGATGGTATCCGGACCATCGAGATATGGGAAACCTCGGCACAGAGTACTATCAACAATGTAGGGTTGGATCTTGCTTTACCGGCTGGATCCGTTACCACCTGGCAGAATGCAACAACTTTGCCATCTGGCTGGATCATGTTGGGTAATACCGATAAACCGGGAGAGTTCATGCTTGCAGGCATGGGCCTGACCGCCTTGTTGTCGGGTTCAGTGAAGCTTGGAACCCTCACGCTCACAGCACCGACCAATCCGCAGCACTTTGAACTCCTGCTGACGGCGGGTGAGTTGGGCAACGATACCGTTTCTCCCTTTGGCATAGCATCGGAGAGCATGACCATCGGCAGTGACGGGCTTTACGAGCATCTCGACATGCCGGACGGCACTTATGCCCTGATCAGTGGCAAAGTTTCCGGCACGACTGAAAGCAACGCCATCACAGCACAAGACGCTCTCGCTGCATTGAAAATGGCTGTAGGTATGAACCCCAATAGTGATGGAAGCGCTGTATCGCCATACCAGTTCCTCGCGGCGGATGTCAACAAGGATGGTCTGGTCAAGTCTGCTGACGCCCTCAATATCCTGAAGATGGCGGTTGGTCTCCCTTCGGCGCCAGCAAATGAGTGGCTCTTTGTGCCCGAGAGCGTGGGCTGTGAGAGCATGACGAGAACCCACGTCGAATGGCCGGGCAACCCGCTACCGGTTACGCTCGATATGGATCAGGAGTTGCCCCTGATCGGTATAGTCAAGGGTGACGTCGACGGAAGTTGGGCTGCGTAGATTGAACAGCAATAACACATGGTATTTAACTTTCTGTTTTTGATATAATCACTTATAGCAGAGAAATATGTATACTTTTACCAGTGAGAAGTAAAAATTATCTACAATGGTGGACTGAAAATGTTCCGAAAGCAGCTCAAGGAACGGTAAAAAGTGAACGTGCGTTTGTTATCATTGTTGTATCAACTTAATCACAAAGCAGGGATTTTTTATGCAAATAGCCATTGATTTACCCAATGATTTTGTCGCATTTCAGGCAGTGCCCGACATTCGGCAAGAAATTCGCATCTCTTATGCTCTTTGGCTCTATCAGCAAAGGAGGGTTACGCTGGGTAAAGCGGCGGAGTTGGCCGGGTGCAATATTTATGACTTTATGAGTATCTGCAAAACCAATCGACAGCCCGTTATCGATATTTCGCGAGATGAGTTACTTGAAGAACTCAATGGGTTTTCTCAACCATGATTCTGGTCGCAGATGCTTCCGCGTTGATTGCTCTTGCTACCTGTGATAGCCTCGCCTTGCTTGATGCCATCTTTGGAAATGTGCTCGTGCCGGATGCCGTTTATGCTGAAGTAACAAAATCTGATAAGCCGCAGTCTGCGCGTCTGAGGAGTTATCTCCAGGGCAAGGTGCGTGTGGTGGACATGAAACACTTTGTCTATCTTGATGCTTTTGCTGATCTTGGCGAAACCGAGGCCATGCTGCTTTACAAAGAGATTGATGCCGACTATCTGCTTATTGATGATCGGCGAGGTCGCAAAATTGCAAAAATCAACAAGATCAAAACGATTGGTTCTTTGGGTGTATTGCTTCAAGCTAAACGGGCTGCTCTTATTCCTTGCGTCGCGCCTCTGATAGAAACCATAGCGGCCAGTCCGGTTTTTATCAGTGAAAGTTTGATGAATATTGTGCTCGAATTAGCGAATGAGCTTCCTGGTCGGGACTAATTTTATTTTCACCTTTGTCACGCCATTGAACCCTGAAAAAATTTGCCGGTGTATGGGGAGACTAACGGAGTGAAGGGAATGCACAGTTTCAGGGGCTTTGTGCTTAAGGAGTTTTACCACATTTTTCGTGACCGCAGAACGGCGGCTATTCTTTTCGGGATGCCGCTCATTCAGTTGCTCCTTTTCGGCTTTGCCATCCGCAACGAAATTCAGGAGGTCACTCTTGGGATTTTTGACCAGTCGCACGATACGGTTACTCGTGAAATTACCGACAAGCTCGCCTCCTCGGGCTACTTTATCCTGACGAAAGAGCTCCATTCAACAAAAGAGATTGAGCAAGCCTTCTCGGAGGGGAGCATTACCGAGGCAATGGTGTTTGAGCCGGGCTTTGCTTCGCGCATGATGCGGGATGGGAGGGCGACCGTTTCGGTGATTACCGACGGGTCGAACCCCAACGTTTCGAAAATTATCACCGGTTATACTGCCTCGGTGCTGCAGGAGTACCGGAACGCGGCATTCGGCGCGGCACAGGTCGGCGTTGAGGCGGTGCCGCTCATGATGTTCAACCCTGAGCTGAAAAGTGTCTACCTCTTTGTGCCGGGGCTGATGGCGCTCATTCTCATGCTTGTTTCGGCGCTGATGACCTCCATCAGCATTACCCGGGAGAAGGAGAGCGGCACCATGGAGGTACTGCTGGTTTCGTCACTCAGGCCGTTGGAGATCATTATCGGCAAGGTGGTGCCCTACTTTCTGCTCTCCTTCATCAACGTGGTGACGGTGGTGGCGCTCGCCTCATTTGTTTTTGGCGTGCCCTGCCGGGGGAGTGTGATCTTGCTTATGCTGGAGTCGCTCCTCTTTATTGTGACGGCACTTTCGCTCGGCATCTTCATCTCCACCATCACCGACTCGCAGCAGGTTGCCATGATGATCTCTCTCGCCGGGCTTTTGCTGCCGACCATTCTGCTCTCAGGCTTCATCTTCCCTGTGGCGAGTATGCCGCTGCCGCTACGCCTCATCAGCAACCTCATTCCGGCAAAATGGTACCTTATCATTGTGCGAGGAATTATGCTGAAGGGGACAAGTTTCGGCTGTATCTGGAAAGAGACACTCATCCTTGCTGTGATGGCGACGGTGCTGCTGGCCGCCAGTGTCAAAAAATTCAAGACCAGGCTTCAATAGCGGGCGAAGATGTGTTGAGTCTCACTGATAATCAAGAGGGAACAAGCCGATGCGTACAATATGGTTCTTGGTACAAAAAGAGTTCTTGCAGATTTTCCGTAACCGGGGGATGCTGCCGATTATCATTGTCATGCCCTTTATCCAACTGGTGATTCTCTCCAACGCGGCAACCTTCGACATTAAACAGGTGCCGATGCACCTGCAGGACAGGGATCGCACGACCCTTTCGGAGAGGCTGACGGAGCGCTTCACCGCCGCCGGATATTTTCGTTTGACGGGTAGCTCTTTTTCTGACAGGGAGAGCATCGGGGAGCTGCTCAGCCGGAGTGCCGACCTTGTGCTCGTCATTCCGCACAACTTTGAGCGTGACCTTACTACAACCGGCAACGCCAGCGTACAACTGATGATCAACGCCGAAGATGGCTTTTCGGCAGGCGTAATACAGGCTTATGCCAGCGAGATTATCGGCAGCTTCAACCGCGAAGAGCTGCCAAAATCGTCGGGCACGGTAACTCTTCAGGCGATGCCGGAGATTGCCCTTGTCTCCGCAGGCTGGTACAATCCCGAACTCAACTACACCCACTACATGGTGCCGGGCATCCTTGTCATTCTCGTTACCCTTATCGGCCTCTTTCTCTCTGGCATGAACGTGGTGCGGGAGCGCGAAATCGGCACCATCGACCAAATCAACGTCACCCCCATCAAGCGCTACCAGTTCATCATCGGCAAGCTGCTTCCTTTCTGGATTATTGGCCTTGCCGAAATGAGCATCGGCCTGCTGATTGCCCATCTCATATTTCACGTTCCCATGCTCGGGAGTTACTGGCTCGTCTACCTCGTTGCAGCCATCTACATGCTTGTCGTGCTTGGCATGGGGCTTCTTATCTCCACCGTCACCGAAACCCAGCAGCAGGCGATGTTTGTCGCCTGGTTCTTCATGGTCATCTTCACCCTCATGAGCGGCCTCTTCACCGCCATTGAAAGTATGCCCCACTGGGCCCAGACCATGACCTTGATCAACCCCGTTCGCCACTTCGTCGATATCATGCGCCGCGTCATGCTCAAAGGGTCTAGCTTGATGGAGATTCGGATGCAGTTCCTCTGGCTGGTCGGCTATGCTGCTGTGATGGTGACGCTGGCGGTGAACCGGTACAGGAAGGTGGCTTCATGAGTGGTCATCATTTTCATCGGTTTTTTTCTGAAAGGGGAGTGGATTAAAGTCTTCTCTGCCTGTGCTTGCGTATCAGGTTGGTAACGCCGACTCTCGAAAATTTTTTGTGTGGGTTAAGTTGGATAAACTCTTTATCTTTTCGTTAAAGCAAAATTTTGGTGATATTTGATTTGTGTTATTCAAAGTAACGGTTTATTTGAGCTAAAATTATGTATGCAGAACGATGAATGCTGGAGACCGATATGGCGGGTAAATTGAAGCGGGTTCCAAAATTACCCCCAAACAAAAAGTTGGAGGCTATTTTTCTGGTTATTTCAGAGGAAGCTGTTTCTATGGCAGCTCTTCGTCGAGTGCCACATCCTGACATAGCAGGAAAAGTTATCATCAAGGGCGATATTCTATGAGCGCCCCTTCATCCCGAAAACTGATCACCTTTGACTGGGCAATGAAGCGTTTGCTGCGCAGCAAAGCCAACTTTGAGATACTTGAAGGTTTTTTAAGCGAACTGTTGGGCGAAGACATCTTCATCCTTGAAATTCTCGAAAGCGAAAGCAACAAAGAGAGCAGGCGCGACAAATCCAACCGTGTTGATCTCAAGGTGAAAAACAGCAAGAGCGAGTTTATTATTATCGAAGTGCAGTTTGACCGGGAACTTGATTACCTGCAAAGGATGCTCTACGGAACATCACGAGTCATTACCGAGCATCAGAAAGAGGGCAAGGCTTATGCAACTTTGGTGAAGGTTATCTCGGTCAACATTCTGTACTTTGATTTTGGCCACGGCAGTGACTACATCTATCATGGTATCACAACCTTCATGGGAATCCATGACCATGACACACTGGAGCTTGATGTTCGGCAACAGAAGCAGTACGGCAAGATTCAGATAAACAATATTTACCCTGAATACTACCTGATCAGGATCAATAACTTTAACCGCATTGCAACCACATCGCTTGACGAGTGGATCTACTTCCTCAAAAACGAAGAGATCAAGGATGAGTTCAAGGCAAAAGGGATTCAGAAAGCAAAAAAGTCTTTTTCTCTCATGAGTTTGTCGGAAAATGAGCAATTGGCTTATGCCCGTTACCAGGATGACCTGCGCTATCAGGCCAGTCTGGTAGAGTCAAACTATGGCCTTGGGCGCCTTGAGGGCAAGGAAGAGGGGCGCCTTGAAGGCAAGGAGGAAGGGCGCCTTGAAGGCAAGGAGGAGGGGCGGATTGAAGGCAAGGAGGAGGGGCGGATTGAAGGCAAGGAAGAGGGGCGAATTGAAGGCAAGGAAGAGGGAATTGAACAAGGAAAAGTTGAAGTTGCTGAACGATTGGTGGCGAAGGGAATGAGTGCTGAGGAGGCCGCAGCGATTGCCGGGATAGATGTACAGTTGCTTCGCCATTGAACCCTGAAAAACATCATTCTTTTTATCTGTCGGTCGGGTATCCTGAACAAATGCCACAACTTCATCGGGAACGATCGTAAGCTTTTTGTCGAATGCCAGCGGGATGCGCTTGCTGTAGCCGCCATGCCGGAGCAACGATTGCGCTATGGAGTGCTCGAAGTTGGATTCCTTGTGCATGAGGGGGTGTGGATTGAGTGGTTTGAAAGCGTATACCATTAAAGTACCTGCCAGGAACCGCCTTTTTTAGGTACGATATGTTTTAATTTATTTTTTTCCTGCAAGTTGGCCACCCTTTTTTCAGTTGCTCTCAATGAAATGCCCAGGGTTTTTGCTAATGCGTGAAGAGTCAGTTCAGGATTAAGTCTGAACTGTTCGAGAACAGGATTATCGATTTCTACCGAACCTACTACCGAACCTTCAATTGTTTTACGATAAACAATGGCGGTAAACAAAAGCTTTATTTCGTTAGGGTATCTGCAAGGGGAAGACGAACCGTTACCACAACATGGATGCCGCTTTTTTCAAAAGAGACCGTGCCCTTATGCCGATTAATTATTTCCCGTACAAGCCACAGGCCAAGGCCGGATCCATTGGTATTGTTGCTGTTACTGCCGCGCTGATATTTATCGAAAAGGAGCTCCGTCTCATTCGTCAAGGCGCTATTGCTCTGATTTTGTATCCTGATGACCACCTCATTGTCCTCTCCGTGGCAATCGACGTCAATCGGGGAATCGGGCGGAGAGTATTTCTGCGCATTATCAAGCAAATTAAACAAAGCTGTTGTAAAATAATGTTTTTCGGAATTAATTGCCTGATCAGTGAGCGATATGGCAAAGTTAAAAGTACGTTTTGGCCAGAGTGCGCGAACTTCCTCAACCTCTGTTGCCATGAATGATGCTAAAGGCGTTCGCACGGTACCCTCCTTTTCACTGGAGTCAGAAAGACGACTTTTTTCAAGCGACACATCCATCACCTCCACCAGGCGGCGAACGGCACGCTTCATTTTGGAAAGTTCAGTACTGTTTTCGGGGTAGTGGTCGCTCATCTGAAGCTCCATGATATCAAGGGAGCTTCGGATAATAGCAAGAGGAGTTCGATATTCGTGCGAAAGCATCGTCAAAAATCGCTGCTGCCGTTCTGTTGCCACCCGTTCTGTTGCAAGTTCCACATTCATGATTTCAGCCTCCTTGAGTGCATTCATTGCCCGTTTTTCAGTTTCCCGAAGATGCTCGGCGAGAGCAAAGGTCATGAGAACAATATTGAGCAGCGAAGAGAACATGAGGTTATTGATGTTCCACCACTCGATGGGCATCAATCCCACCAGTTTGACGAAGTAGAAAAAGTACCCGATATTACTGATCGCGAATGCAACAAAAAAAAATTTACCTCCCGGTAGTTGTTTCCGGATTGCCTGAATGCTCAACCAGATAACAATAAAATACAGGCATAACACTCCGAAGGAGGTAATCGGAGCCGTTTCGACATAGTATCCGATTGGCTTGACAAGCACATTCAGCACGGCCATGACGGCCATAAACTTCAGATACCATCGGACAGGAGTTGTTATCACCGGCGCAAAAAGACGTTGTAAAAATAGAGAAAAAAGGAGTATCGACCCGCTCATACCGATGTCGCCGAAAGAGTCGGAAACAAGGTGCAACGAACCAGGTATAATGACAATGAGGATACCGCTTATGGAAAGGTAGTTGATGAAAAGAGCCATGGCAAACAGAGTGAAAGTCAGGAACAATCGATCACCGATACGAAAGAAAAATATGAGGTTCAGCACAATGATGACCAGAACAATAGCGAGATGGCCGCCCTGCGTCAAAATATTGGCATTAGTAGAGCGTACCTGATCAGCCTTAGTTTGTACCGTTACGGTCAGGCTGAGGGGGGTAATGGATTGTACCCGGACATACACCGTGACCGCCTGGCCTTCAGGCAGAAAAACAGGAGCCAGGAAGTCCGGATCCGGAATAGGACGTTCTGCGGCTGGTATGTGGTCTCCAAGGCGAACCCTGCGATACGAAGAGGCTGCGAAGGGATCGGGGCCAGTTTGAATGTATGCGGTAACATAATCCAGATAAGGCGGGCCAAGCCGTAACCATGCCTCTGCGGGAAATCGGGAGGTACGAAAGAGGGTAAAGCGCAGCCAGACCGCTTTGTGGCTATACCCATCGTTGAGACTGCCCTTGAGGGGTGTAAAGCCGATTGCATTTTTTTGATCAAGAATGTCGGCAAGCGTTAGTTTTCCGCTGGGGTCATCGTAGTGGTTAAAATGTTCGGTAAGTTCAACAGAGGTTTCACAATCCAGAATG
>CAIXCO010000119.1 GCA_903917955.1 uncultured Chlorobiaceae bacterium
AATAACACCGAGAGGTTTTTCGTGCTCTATGATGCGAATGGTGTCTTCGAAGGTGAGTGGCTCAAAGTAGAGCTTGTCGGCTATATCGTAATCGGTTGAAACCGTTTCAGGATTACAGTTGACCATGATGGTTTCATAGCCGGCCTCTCTGAGGGCAAAGACTGCCTGCACACAGCAGTAGTCAAACTCGATTCCCTGACCGATACGGTTCGGGCCTCCGCCGAGAATAATCACTTTTTTCCTCTCAGAAGAGACGGACTCGTTCTCCTCCTCGTAGGTCGAGTAGTGGTAGGGCGTTTTTGCATCGAACTCTGCGGCACAGGTATCGACAGTTTTGAAGACGGACTCAATGCCGTACTCTTTTCTGAGCGCCCTTATGGAGGGCTCTGAAGTATTGAAAATGGTAGCAAGCTGAAAATCGGAAAATCCGTTCTGTTTGGCTTTGAGAAGCCACACTCTCGGAAATTTTCTGGAAAGGTCAGTAACCTCCTGCGTCAGGTCGGAAGCTTGAATGGTCATGCAATTTTGATCAGTTTTAAGGTGCTTCAAAGCAGAGCTGTGTAAAGGTGGCAATTCACCTCTTTATAGTAAAAACCGTTCCAGTATACAAAAATGCCTATGCTTCTCAAAGTACCTGATTGCCGCCCCAACGGCTATCTTTTTTTGCCTCGTGAAAATGGTTCAGGATTTTTTTTACATTACCCTCTCTTCTTCTCTTCTCTGTTTTGCAAAAAGGTGTAATAAAGGGGTATGGATAAAAAGAATTTCGATACTATTGATGCTGCGCTTGAGGATATTCGCCAGGGAAAACTGGTCATTGTTATTGATGACGAGGACCGCGAGGATGAGGGCGATTTTATTGGCGCGGCTGACCGCGTAAGCTATGACATGATCAATTTTATCACGAAGGAGGCGCGGGGTCTTCTTTGTGTGGCGGTTACCATGGAGCGTGCCAGGGAGTTGCAGCTTGATCCGATGGTGCAGAGAAACACCTCCCAGCACGAGACGAACTTTACCGTCTCGGTTGATGCCATTGCCGAAGGCATCACCACCGGCATTTCAGTCTACGACAGGTTTATGACTATCAAGATGCTTGGTGATCTCGCTTCAAAGGCAGACGATTTTTCGCGTCCCGGCCATATTTTTCCTCTCCGGGCGATGGATGGCGGTGTTCTGAGGCGTGTAGGTCATACGGAAGCTGCGGTTGATCTTGCCCGTCTTGCGGGTTGCAGCCCGGTGGGATTGCTTTGCGAGATTCTTAATGATGACGGCAGTATGGCAAGGCTTCCCGAGCTGATTACGCTGAAGGCGAAATACGGGCTCAAGCTTATCACCATCAAGTCACTTGTTGCCTATCAGATGCAGCGCAATAAACTGGTGCACCGGGCGGTTGAATCGAGATTGCCGACCGTACACGGAGAGTTCAGACTGATCGCCTACGAATCGTTTACTGACCAGCAGAACCATGTCGCTCTTGTGAAGGGGGACGTTACCACAGATGAACCGGTTCTTGTCAGGGTTCATTCACAGTGTGCCACGGGCGACACCTTTGCCTCTTTGCGTTGCGATTGTGGCAATCAGCTCGCTTCAGCACTCACGATGATTGAAGAAGAGGGGCGCGGTGTACTGGTTTATCTGATGCAGGAGGGCCGGGGCATTGGCCTGATC
>CAIXCO010000120.1 GCA_903917955.1 uncultured Chlorobiaceae bacterium
CACCGGGAAAGGCGCACCGTGGCGTGCGGCTCTGGATGTGGTATTATCGGAGCTGGTGGGAGAACGGGATGACCCCGCCCGTAGAGGGGCGGAGCTATTCGCGGGCGGAGGTAGATCTGGCGGGGTATAGGTCACTGAAGGATGCGAGAAGAGGCGGGTGGAGCTGGAAGAGCTGGAGAAACCTACCGGATAACCATATCAGGAGAGGCACGGACAAACGCCGACCAGTTGTTCCCCTTTTTCCGGCTTTTGACTGGCTGGCTGAGAGAGTCGCGGCTTTCACCTCTCAGCAGATCGCACAGCGCAATACCGAGAGCATCAGTCACATCGAAGGGCTCAGGAACCGGAGTGAGGGCAAGCAGCCTTGCAACCATAAATGCAACCTGCTCCTTGCTTGCCGCCCCCTTTCCTGTCACGGCAAGCTTCACCTCACGGGGAGCATACTCATGCAGCACAAGCTCACTGTTCATCGCCAGGGCAATCACCGCCCCCCTTACCTGACCCAGTTTCAGCGCCGACTGCACATTTTGGCTTAAAAAGGCGGTTTCAAGAGCAAGGCGCGCAGGCCGGAAATCAGCAATAATTCCCTCAAGCTCGCGGTAGATCTGGCCAATCCGCTCGGCATGAGTGCTGCGGGAGTTAAGGCGGATCACGCCAGATACCAGCGCAGCAAAACTCCCGCCACTGTGGCAAACCACACCGTAGCCGGTTATGCGGCTTCCAGGGTCAACTCCCAAAACAACCACCTCTCTACTCGTTTAAACTGCTCATTGCGCTCTCACTCAGCTCCATATTGGTGTAGACCGCCTGCACATCGTCATTGCTTTCAAACGCATCAATCAGCTTAATCACCTTGCGGGCATCCTCGGCTTCAAGCTCGATATAATTTTCAGGCACAAGATCAATTTTTGCATTCTCATAAGCAATACCTGCACCATCAAGCGCTGTTTTAACGCGTTCAAGATCCTTGAAATCGGATATGACCGTTATATAGTTCTCATCTTCGCTGCCAAGATCTTCAAGACCGGCATCAAGCAGAAGTTCCATCAGTTGATCCTCGCTGGCAGCAGAGCGGGGAACATCAACCAGGCCCTTGCGCTGGAACATCCAGGCAACACTGCCACTTTCACCAAGGGAGCCATTGTTTCTGCTCATAATGTGGCGGATATCGGCAACCGTACGATTGCGGTTATCCGTTGCAGTCTCAATGATCAAGGCAATCCCGGCAGGGCCATACCCCTCGTAGGTAATTTCGTCCCAGGTCACGCCCTCAAGCTCCCCGGTTCCCTTCTTGACCGCACGCTGGATATTATCCATCGGCATGGAATTATCTCTTGCTGTATCAATCGCAAGCCTCAGACGGGGATTGCCCGAAGGATCACCCCCACCCATTTTTGCTGCAATGGTAATCTCCTTGACCAGTTTGGTGAACAAACTGCCTCTTTTCTGGTCGGTTACCGCCTTTTTTCTCTTAATGGTTGCCCATTTACTGTGTCCTGACATAATAAAAAATGGTGATTTATTATTCCCTTCAAACGTCTGCCTATGATAATAGATTTATTTTCTTTAAATAAAATCAAATCTGACGGCATTCGTGCAAGTTACCAACAAGAAAAAACAATGACAAACGTGATGATCGCCTACCAGGGTGAACCTGGAGCGTACAGTGAAATCGCCGCGCTCCGAATTGGAGAGCCAAAACCCTTCGAATCCTTTGACGAGGTCTTTGCTGCCGTTGAAAACCACGAGGTCAATTATGCCGTCATCCCCATAGAAAATTCACTGGGCGGCAGCATTCATCACAACTATGATCTTCTGCTTCAGCATCCGGTCACCATTGTGGCCGAAACCTTTATCAAGGTGAAACACTGCCTGCTCGGTATTCCTGGAGCAACAATAGAAAATGGCAGAAAGGCACTCTCCCACCCCCAGGCTTTGGCCCAGTGCCGAAACTTTTTTGCCACTCACCCTCATATCAAGGCTGAAGTGGCTTACGATACGGCGGGCAGTGCTAAAATGATTGCCGCCAGCCGGGATGCAACAAAGCTTGCCATAGCCTCAAAAAGGGCCGCCGAACTCTACGGGCTTGAAATTTTGCAGGAAAACCTTGCGGATGAAGAGTGGAATATCACCCGCTTTTTCTGCATTGCCCATGCAAAAAATCCAGCACCTTTGCCGATTGAAACAACACTGGAGAGTGCCCAACACAAAACATCCATCGTCTTTACACTTCCCAATGAACCAGGCTCACTGTTCAAGGCACTGGCTACCTTTGCCCTGCGTGATATTGACCTTACAAAAATTGAGTCACGACCGTTCAGAAAAAAAGCTTTCGAATACCTCTTTTATGTCGATTTCATAGGAGAGCAGAACGACCGGAACATCCAGAACGCCATCGGCCACCTCCGGGAATTTGCCACTATGGTCAACGTTCTCGGAAGTTACGGAGTGGTTACAGAATGAACAAACGGCAGCTCGATTTTTTTTCTCCCGACACAACGGAAGATACGCCAGAAAAAGCGGTAGCAGTCACCCAAAAACCTTCGCTTTTTCTGCTCGACGGCATGGCCATCGTCTACCGGGCTTTTTTTGCTTTGCAACGGGCTGGCATGACGAGCAAAGAGGGAATGCCTACCGGAGCTATTTTCGGCTTTGCCTCTGCGCTGCTGAAAATTTTTGAAACCTGGAAGCCGAACTACCTCGCAGCGGTATTCGACAGCAAGGAAAAGACCTTCCGACACGATCTTTACCCCCTCTACAAGGCCAATCGGCCCTCACCGCCTGAAGATCTTATCATGCAGCTTGATGCCATCTTCGAACTGCTTGAAGCCTTCGACATCCCACTCATCAAAGCTGCCGGGTATGAGGCCGACGATCTTATCGGTACTGCGTCACGCAAGTTCGCGCAAACATGCCAGATCTATATTGTCAGCCCTGACAAGGATCTTGCCCAACTGGTGCACGAAGGGGTACATATCCTCAAACCCGGCAAAAACCAGAATGAACTTGAGCTCTTTGGAAAAAAGGAGATCACCGAGCAGTTCGGGGTTCCACCTGAGCTCTTCACCCAGTTTTTAACCCTCACCGGTGATAGTTCCGACAACATTCCGGGAGCTAAAGGAATTGGCCCAAAAACCGCAGCCTCCCTGCTTGGCAACTATGGCTCCCTGCAGAATATCTATGCGCATCTCGACGATATCTCCCCGAAAAACCGTCACAGCCTCCTTGAATTTCAGCCATCGCTGGGCCTGATAACCGACCTTGTCACCATACGCACTGACCTGCCGATTGATGTTACCCTGAAAGAGCTTGCCTGCACCCAGCCAGACCCGGGAAAACTTTTCCAGTTGCTGCAAAAACTCGATCTTAAAACCGTTGCGTCAAGGGTAGGCGCCCTGCGATTCGGTACGGGCGGGTACGGGTCGGGTACGGGGTCAGAGGGGGCGGTTGGAGTTGGCGGGGATATCGGAACTGTGGAGGCAAAAGATTCTTCGCCCCTGCAGCCCCTGCGATCCCCCCGGGAGGGAGCTGACTATGCGCGTGTTGATACGGAGGAAAAACTGCGGGAACTTCTGACATCGCTCCAGGGGGCGCAGCGCATCGCCGTTGATACAGAAACGACCAGTCTTGATACGTTTGAGGCTGAACTGGCAGGAATATCGCTCTGCAAAGAGGCAGGAACAGCACATTTCATCTCTTTTGCACAAAGCACACTCCACCGTGAAACAACGCTCGCACTCCTCAAGCCACTGCTCGAAAATGCCTCTCTGCCAAAAACAGGCCAGAACCTCAAATACGACATTCTTGTCCTGAAAAAATATAGCATAGAGCTCTCTCCCGTTGGCTTCGACACCATGCTTGCGAGCTATGTGCTCAACCCCGATGAGCGGCACAATCTCGATGACCTGGCTGCCCAATATATCGGTTATCAAACAACAACGTTTGATGAATTGGTCGGAACGGGAAAAACAAAAGTACCTATTTTTGAGGTAGAGGCCGAAAAGCTCTCAGCTTATGCCTGTCAGGATGCTGATCTTGCCCTTCAACTGGAAGAGATCTTCCGCAAAAAACTGGACGAGGAAAAAGAGCTGCTCTGGCTCTGCGAAAACATTGAGTTCCCGCTGGTCTCCGTTCTTGCCGCAATGGAATATGAGGGTGTCTGTATTGACACTGCGCATCTTGAAAAAGCCTCTGAAAAGGCAAAAAAAGAGCTCGATCTGTTGACAGAAAAAATTTATGCTGCCGCAGGCTCCCTCTTCAACATCGACTCTCCGAAACAGCTTGCCCATATCCTCTTTTCGGTGCTTGGCATTCCACCCAAAAAAGCGACAAAAACGGGCTACTCAACCAATGTTGAAGTACTTGAAGAGCTTGCTGCAACCTATCCCATAGCACGTGACCTGCTCGAATACCGAAGCCTGCAGAAACTCAAAAGCACTTATATTGACGCATTACCAAAAATGGTCAACCCGCTCACAGGCCGACTCCACACCACCTTCAATCAATTTGTTACCGCAACAGGCCGTCTCTCATCCTCAAAACCGAATCTCCAGAACATTCCCATACGCACTGCGCTTGGAAAAGAGATCCGCAAGGCATTCGTCCCCTCATCGCCCGAAAAATGGCTGCTCTCGGCCGATTATTCCCAGATTGAACTAAGAATTGCCGCCGAAATTTCCGCAGACCCCCAACTCCTCAAGGCATTCCGCAACCGCGAGGATATTCACACCGCAACCGCAAAGGTGATTTTTGAAACCAATGAAATTACCAGCGATATGCGGCGCAAGGCAAAAGAGGTAAACTTCGGAGTCCTCTACGGCATCATGCCTTTTGGCCTCTCACGAAGACTCAATATCACACAAAAGGAGGCCAAGGCAATTATCGAGACCTACACCTCAAAGTATCCCAAACTCTTTGAAGCATTGCAGGGGATTATTGAAACCGGAAGAGAAAAAGGGTATGTAACAACCATTCTTGGAAGGCGCCGTTACCTTGCCGACCTCAACAGCCGGAATACCAACCTGAAAAAAGCGGCTGAACGGGCGGCCATGAATACACCAATTCAGGGCACCGCCGCCGACATCATCAAATGCGCCATGAACCTCTGCAGCAGCAGAATGCAGCAGCAAAACATGAAATCAGTCATGCTGCTTCAAGTGCATGACGAACTGCTCTTTGAAACCACTGATGAAGAAAAAGAGCCACTTTCAGTACTCGTTGAACAGGCAATGATTGATGCTGCAATAACTTGCGGCATGAAAACCGTACCGGTTCTGGTTGATATCGGTATTGGAAAAAACTGGCTGGAAGCCCATTAATGATTGATTTATACAAAAAAGTTTTTTTATATTTGTCCTCTGATAGCATTGCTGTTAAGACGAATAATTCCCGATATCCCATGACTTCGAAAAACGATGTATGGCTTCATCTGAATACGGCAATACAATGAAAACTTTTTTATTTAAACACATAGCGGCAAAAGCGCTTTTCTGCTCTTTTGCACTTTTCTCCTCTTTTTTGTGGAGTTCGGCAACTCTTTGTGCTGAAGAACAGGCGCCTGTTGAAAGCAAAAACACGACACAGGAAAACCATACCGAAAAACTGCTTGCAAGTACCGAAAAAATGATTGAGCAGTTGATATTGCAGATAGAGTCAGAGAATAAAGGCAGTGCAGAATCAGGAGGAGTTGCTGAAAATCCCGGTTCATCCTCCTACACATCCTCCATACCAAACATCAAGCCTCTCATCGGTTTAATTACCAGCGTTTTCGGACGTCGCGTGCACCCAATCTACAACGAGATTCGTTTTCACACCGGCATTGATTTTTCTGCTTCAGAGGGTACAAGGGTACACTCGACAGGTGACGGAGTTGTCGCCTTTTCAGGATATGACAAAGGGTATGGACAAAAAATAACCATCGATCATGGATACGGCTTTAAAACCATCTATGCCCATCTTTCAAAATCGCTGGTTCGCCAGGGAGAGAGAGTTACCCGTGGCGAAATCATCGCGCTGTCAGGAAACACCGGTGACTCAACAGGCCCGCATCTGCACTACGAAGTAAAAAAGAATAACGTAACAGTCAACCCAACCGTATATTTTCTTGATGAAAACAATCCGGACAATCTCATCACAAAACAAAAAAGCTCACCGGAACCAAGTGGCAATAACTCGTAACCTGAATAACTCAATCGACGTAGTATGTACTGGAATTTAGATCTTGCCCGTCATATAGCTGATGCTCCATGGCCTGTAACAAAAGATGAACTTATCAATTATGCAAACCGCAGTGGCGCACCCCAACAGGTGATCGACAACCTCAACGACTTGCCCGACAGCGACGACATGTATGAAAGTCTTGACGAAGTATGGCCTGACTACCCTACCGACGAAGACTTTGGCTACGGTGATGAAGAACCATTAACATAGCACAAAACGGGATTCATGCTTGGCAAAAGCATTCGCTCTTATCGTACTTCTTCTGCTCTGTGCATCTCCAGCACAGGGCGGCTTTGCTGAAGGCAGCAAAAAAGGAGCTGACGGGGTATCCTATGTCGGCAAAATCCACTTTAACGGCAACAGGGCAATCAGTGAAGAGGAACTCCGCCTGATCATCGGGACCTCCGAGCAACGTTCCTTTCTTGGACTTGGTCTCTTTGGAAGATCGCGCAAACCCTTCAGTTCGGAGGAATTTGAAAAAGACATCTTCCTCATCAAGAAGCTCTATACTTATAAAGGCTATTTTTTCGCCGACGTCGACACCACCGTTATCCGAAAAAAGAGTGGCCGAAAGTTAACCCTCAACATCACCATCCGTGAAAATGATCCGACAAAGGTTGACTTCGTCACTTATGAAGGGATTGAACATCTTCCTGCAGAACTCAAAAAAGAGTATCTCACAAACAAACGACTGAGCGTCGATGATCTCTTTTCCGTTGAACGATTGATTGAAGAGCGGGATCGCACCCTCTCTTTTTTCAGGGAGTACGGCTTTGCCTTTTTTCATCAAGACAGTATCCGCATCAAAATTGATACCGTTGGAACTCGTGCCGGCCTCCTTTTTCAACTTAAACTTCCGCAACAACTGCACTATGGGCCAATCAATGCAGTCGTGCACAATCTGTCAAGAGGCGACAGCGCACCAAAAACAAAGACCTTTACACTGGACGCTATCAATGGAAAAATTCTCGGCAACCAAAAAATCTCCTCTCGCCTGATCACCTCGGCCATCGAATTCCGCCCGGGAAACATGACCCGTCATAGTCTCGAACAGCGTACGTTGCAAAATTTTGGTGCCACCAATCTCTTTTCTTCCATTTCTATCAACCCTGACTCGGTGCACGCTGGCCAACTCTACACCACCATCCACCTCGAAACGGCACCCAAACACCAGATAGAACCAAAGATACTGGTCGACAACCGATACGGCTCCCTCTTTTTCGGCGCCTCTCTTGCCTATGAAAACAAAAACCTGCTCGGAGGAGCCGAACAATTCCGTACATCAACCGAATACGGCAGCCAGACAGGTTACAACAACAAACTGCTGCAAAACCTTGGCAAAGAGCAATACGCCAAGGTGATTCCTTATGAGTTCAGCCTTAAAAGCAGCCTTGTCATGCCTGTTCTCAAAAAAAACGGCAATTTCTATGCAACAACTTTTGAATACTCCACCTCAAAACTGCCTGTTCTGCTCTCCAACAAAAACGGACTGATCCGCGGAACCTACAGCGCCCGCCTTAGCCCATCATCACGCCTGAGTTTTGATTTTTTTGAATTTGAGTGGGTCAAAAAAGACTCTCTCAAAGGATTCAAAGAGCTTTTTAAAACCGATCTTGCCAATAATATTGGTATAGAGCCCTCTAATGAGGCCGCAGTCAAAGTAGGAATTGACAGCCTTCTCGAAACCCATGTCAACCAGACCTTCCGGCTTCGCTACAACTCCACAAACCGTCAACGCGCCCTGCCAGAACAGACAATCTGGAATCTTGATCTTCTTCTTGAAGAATCCGGAAGCCTTGCATGGTTCATTGATAAATATCTCGATAAAAAAAGATATAGCGGATTCAGTGACAAGGAACCCCAAATATTCGGCACCACCTATTCACAGTATGTAAAACTTGAAAGTGGTCTGGGGCTTGCAAAAAAACTCTCTCCGCACAGCCAGGTTGCCGGAAGATGGATGACCGGATGGATGATACCATACGGGAGAGCAGAAACAACTCCTGAAGAACGCCGTTTTTATGCAGGAGGGCCAAACAGTATGCGGGGCTGGTTGTTCAATACCCTCGGACCTGGCCGGAGCACGAGCAAGGCTGCGGCTAATTTCGGCGCGGACATCAAGCTGGAGCTCAATATGGAATACCGGCAAAAATTTTTCACCTTCTTCAATCAGCCATCTGGCGTCACATTTTTTACTGATATCGGAAACATTTGGGACAGAAAAGGGCTCTATGGCTTCAATTTTGGAGCACTGACAAGGGAGTTTGCCTGGGATGCAGGCGCCGGACTGAGAATAGGCTCCCCTATAGGCCCCTTCCGTTTTGATTTTGCCTATAAACTCCATGATCCAGCTCAAACAAAACCATGGCGCTTCTCAACATTGAACATCGGTGACTACACCTTCAATTTTGGAATTGGCGAAGCTTTTTGATTATTTAAGCGGACTATTTTTTTCACGATCAAGAAAGTATCACCATGCCTGCACCATCCACGCTTCTTGCACCATCCATTCTTTCGGCTGACTTTACCCGGCTCAAAGAGTCCATCGAGATTGCCACAAAAGCAGGGGCCGACTGGATGCACTGCGACATCATGGACGGCAACTTTGTGCCCAACATCACCTTTGGCCCACTCATCGTACAGGCGATTGCATCATGCACGCCAATGATTATCGACACCCATCTGATGATCGCCAATCCTGACCGCTACATCGAGGAGTTCGTCAAAGCTGGCTCACACCAGATCACCGTCCATCAGGAAACGTGTCCACACCTGCACCGCACCATTCAGTTCATTAAAAGCCTTGGCGCAAAAGCTGGCGTCTCCATCAATCCCGGCACAGCGGTATCGACACTCGAAGCCATCCTGCCGGATCTCGATCTGGTACTTCTGATGTCGGTCAATCCCGGTTTCGGTGGGCAGAAGTTCATCCCCTCATCACTTGCAAAAATCCGCCAGCTCCATGAAATGCGCATGAAGCTGAATCCAGGAATGATCATTGCCATTGATGGCGGTATAACGGAAGAGAATGGGCAAGAGGTTGTTTCGGCTGGAGCCGATGCGCTCATTGCCGGAACTGCCTTCTTCAAGGCTGCAAATCCGGCACAAACAGCCCAAAAATTCAGGGCTATGACCAGGTGAATCCGCGAAGCTCTGCGCTTGTATGCAGCCCCTCTCCTATCAGCACGGCATCAAACGATGCCGCGCCGACAAGGGCAATATCGACCGAGCTTTTCATGCCACTTTCAGAAACAGCAACAACGTCGGAAGGAATAAAAGGGCGAAGCGAGAGCGAGGTCTCAAGGTTGAGCGAAAAGTCTTTCAAATTGCGGTTATTGACCCCGATAATCGGCGCTCCCTTGTCGAGGGCTCTGTCAAGCTCATGGCGGTCATGCACCTCCACAAGCACATGCAGGCCTATGGCCGCAGCCAACTGCAGGTAATCGGCAAGCTGGGAGGGTTCAAGCGCTGCAACAATAAGCAGAATGGCATCTGCACCAATCAGGCGTGACTCAAAAATCTGCAACTCATCAATGATAAACTCCTTGCGCAGCACCGGCAATGAAAATGAACGACTCACCAACTGGAGATAGTCATTCGACCCCTGAAAAAAGAGCCGGTCAGTCAGCACCGAATAGGCGGATGCACCAAGCTCCCCATAACGGCGCGCAATGGCGACAGGATCGAAATCAGTGACAATAAGACCCCGTGAAGGAGATGCTTTTTTGATTTCAGCAATAAGCCGCACCCCCCCGTCACTTCGCCGGAGTGCCGCAGTGAAATCACGGGTCGCCGCAAGAGAGCCCTGCTGCTCCATATAGCGCCGCTCAGGCTTCTCCTTTTGAAGTTCCCCAACCTCCCGCTTTTTCTCCTCCAAGATTCTGCTAAGATAGCTCATATCGGCGTATCAAAGAGCGGAGGCAAGTTCGCGAAGATCGCCTTCGAGCTCAACAATCTGGAGAATATTGTCAAGGAACCAGCGGTCAATACCGGTTGACTGATGGACCTCTTCAATGGTCGCTCCAGCCTGGAAGGCATAGCGGAGATAAAAGAGGCGGTCAGCCTTAGGGATTTTGATTTTTTCAAGAATGTCCTCTTTCGCACACTTTTTCTGCTGCGGATTCATATCAAGCACATTCATCACATCCTTGCCATCAGAGCCAAGCCCTGCACGACCGATTTCAAGGCCGCGCAACGACTTCTGCAACGCCTCCCTGAAGTTCCGTCCAAAGGCCATCACCTCACCGACCGACTTCATCTGCACACCGAGACGGGCATCAACATTCTTGAACTTTTCAAAATCCCATCGAGGAATTTTGACCACACAATAGTCGATTGCTGGTTCAAAACTTGCCGGAGTTGTTTTGGTAATGTCATTGAGAATTTCATCAAGTCGGTAGCCAACAGCAAGTTTAGCCGCAACTTTGGCAATAGGAAAACCGGTTGCCTTTGAGGCCAGGGCCGAGCTGCGCGAAACACGAGGATTCATTTCGATGACCACAATACGGCCATCAAGAGGATTGATCGCAAACTGGATATTGCTGCCACCGGTCTCAACACCAATCTCGCGGATGATGCGCACCGATGCGTCCCTGAGTTCCTGATACTGGCGGTCAGTAAGCGTCTGGGCCGGAGCAACGGTGATACTGTCGCCGGTATGCACCCCCATCGGGTCAAAATTCTCTATCGAACAGACAATGATGACATTATCAGCCAAATCACGGATAACCTCAAGCTCATACTCCTTCCAGCCCGACAGGCACTCTTCAACAAGCACTTCGCTGATAGGGCTCTCAGTAAGCCCCCTGCGAACCGCATCATAGTAGTCAGCTTTTGTTTCGGCAAAACCGCCACCGGTACCGCCAAGCGTAAAGGAGGGCCTGATGACAAGCGGAAGACCGATCTCCTCAAGCGCCTCTTTCGCCTCTTTTTCATTGCGGACAAAGCGACCCTTGGCCATTTCAAGGCCAATTTTTTTCATGGCATCGCTGAAAAACTCGCGATTTTCAGCTTTTCTGATTGCACGAAGCTTTGCGCCAATCAGCTCAACTCCGTTCCGCTCAAGAATACCCGATTCAGCCAAGGCAACCGCAATGTTCAGCGCCGTCTGCCCCCCCATGGTCGGAAGCAGCGCATCAGGCTTCTCGCGCTCAATAATTTTCTGCACATATTCCGGCGTAATCGGCTCGATATAGGTTGCATCAGCAAACTCTATATCAGTCATAATGGTAGCCGGATTACTGTTCACCAGCACAACCCTGTACCCCTCCTCCTTGAGGGCCTGGCACGCCTGGGTACCGGAATAATCAAATTCACAGGCCTGGCCGATCACGATAGGACCGGCACCAATCACTAATATCGACTTTATATCTTCCCGCTTTGGCACGTTATTCAGGGGGTTTAATACTTGGTAAGCTTAAAAAAAGATAATGTACAAAATATTTGCAGAGTTTTTCTCCCTCAGAGGGGGCAATCTACTCAATCACACGGATTGGCTCCTGATGAAATCCTCCCGACTTCCGTCTCAACCATGCTGTTACTTCTCTTGGCCGCGCATTGGTCAGTGAAATAATCAGCAACGTATGACCCGAACTCGCAAAATCAACATCATGCAATGAGGGCAGTGCCGGTGAATTGATATGGGAGTGGTAGGAGCCTATAATTTCATACCCAAGCGTCCGGGCTTCACGCTCCACATCGAGATACTCCTGATGGGCAATCTCAAAACCCTGCTCCCGTCCATGATAGAGGCAGTTGCAGCAGGGCGCAACCTCATAGACAATGTTCTCCACATTGCCCCTGTGATCACTGTTCTGTATTCCGACCAAGAGCCCGCAACACTCATAGGGCAACTCCCGAAAGGCCTGTTCCTGGATAATTTCAAATTGACGCCTGGGCAGTTTCATAAAGCAACCATTGACTGAACGTTAAAGTGCCTTGGCTCCTATATCGGTACGATAACAGGCGCCCTCAAAACCAATCGTTTCAACCGCACGGTATGCGCTCTCAATACTCTCCCTGAGCGTCGAACCGAGCGCTGTGACCGAAAAAACCCTTCCACCCGAAGTGGTAAGCCGCCCCTCGTCATAAGCCGTTCCGGCATGAAAAAGCATGCAATTTTCCATGGCAGAGAGCTCATCAGCAATGGTGATGGCCTTGCCGGTTTCATAGTGGTCAGGATAGCCACCCGAAGCAATCACAACCGTCGTTGCCGACTGAGGGTGCATCTCAAAAGCCACCTCATCAAGCGAGCCCTGAACACTTGCCAGAAGGGCTTCAACAAAATCACTCTTCAACAACGGAAGCACCACCTGTGTCTCAGGATCACCAAGGCGCGCATTATATTCAACAACCGAAGGAACACCGTGGTCAATCATAAGACCGACATACAAAAATCCGGTATACAAAGAGCCCTCATCCCTCATCCCCTTCAGGGTAGGCTGGATAATGAGCTCCTCAACCTTTTGCATCACCTCGGCAGTCACCAATGGCGCTGGAGCATAAGCCCCCATCCCACCGGTATTCTTGCCGGTATCACCATCACCGATACGCTTGTGATCCTGTGCTGGCAAAAAGAGCCGGTATGCCGTACCGTCAGTCAGGGCAAAAACACTCGCCTCCTCTCCCTGCAAGAACTCCTCAATGACCACCTCATTTCCCGCATCTCCAAAAATACGCTCTTCAAAGAGTTCCTTGATTGCTTTCAGCGCCTGCTCCTTGTCAAGAGCAATAAAAACCCCTTTTCCGGCACACAAACCGCTTGCCTTGATCACCTGGGGATAGCGTGTTTCTGCCAGAGCAATGTAGCTCCTGGCCGAAAGTGCATCCCGAAAAACCTGATACCCTGCCGTAGGAATCCCGTTACGCCGCATGAACTCCTTCGAAAAGACCTTGCTTGACTCAAGACGGGCGGCTGACTGCGTTGGCCCGACTATTTTTTTCTCAGCCCTGCGAAAAAGATCCACAATACCCAGTTCAAGCGGAGACTCCGATCCGACAAGAGTCAAATCAACATCGTTATCAACAGCAAAACGAAGCAGCTCATCAAGCGCAGTGACCTTTAAAGGCACATTGGTAACCTTTCCACCCATCAAGGCGGTACCACCATTCCCCGGCGCCACAAAGATATCCCCTACACATCCACTCCGAGCAACAGAGCTGCACAGGGCATGTTCACGCGCACCACTTCCTATTATCAAAACATTCATAGCTTCCTGTCCGGGCATTTGCCGCATTTGACCCTGTGGTTTATCGGCACGGTTTGTTAAATTACTCACCTCATTACAACAGAGAGGCTGTATATACTGCGCTTGTCACAAAATTAATAATTAAAAAACTTATTCCCGTGCTCCCAACTTCACCGATTGATAATTATTTTCATAACTCATGCCTCTCTTTCCGCTGATTTCCCGACATATTATCCCCATTACGCTAAAGCTTCTTTACGCCAGCCTGCGGATATCGATAACACCAGCGGAGAGAACGCTCCCCGGCGAAGGAGCCATTATAACCTTTTGGCACGGAAAGATGGTCACCGGCTGGCTTCTTGCCCAGAGGCTCTTTCCCGAAAAAAAAATGAGTGCCGTGGTAAGTAACTCTGAAGATGGCAACATTCTTGCAGAAACGCTCGAACGACTGGACTTCTCACTCATCCGGGGATCAAGCTCAAAGGGAGGCGATGAGGTCAAGCGCGCCATGCAGCAAACCCTTGAGAGCGGCGAAAGTATCGTCCTCACGCCCGACGGTCCCCGTGGACCGGCCAACCAGTATAAATTCGGCATGGTGCGCTTAGCCTCGGAAAAACACTATCCGCTTGTTTTTGCTGAAATCCACCATACAAAAAAATGGAAACTCAAAAGCTGGGACCGGTTTGAAATTCCGAAACCTTTCAGCAAAGCCACCGTCAAACTCCACCTGATTGATCTTCCTGAATTCAACAACGAAGAGGAGCTTCAATCGTATACAAAGCAACTCTCAATCAAGCTCAGCCATGGCAAACCCTCTCTCAATACTGCTCAGACCCGCAGCCCTTTCCTACCGTGTAGTTGTACAGCTTCGCAATGCACTCTTTGACCATCGTCTGTTCAAGGCATGGAAATCACCTGTTCCTGTTGTTGCAATAGGCAACCTCTCCACAGGCGGGACAGGAAAAACGCCACTTGTTGACTGGGTCGTCAAATACTATCTCTCGATTGGCTGCAAACCGGCCATCATCTCACGGGGATATCGTCGGGAGTCGAAAGGGGTACAACTTGTTTCTGACGGTCAGGACATCCTCATCAGCAGCAAAGAGGCTGGCGATGAAACCGCGATGCTCGCATGGAACAACCCCAATGCCATCGTCATGGTTGCAAATAAAAGAAAAGATGCGGTAACCGCCCTTGCAAAGCGCTTTGCAAAAAGACTCCCATCGGTCATTATCCTCGACGACGCCTTCCAGCACCGCCAAATCCACAGAGATCTCAATATTGCCCTCATCAACATCTCAGAACCTTTTTTCAAAGCTAAAATGCTGCCCGAAGGACGCCTGAGGGAGCCGCTGAAAAACCTCAAAAGAGCCGACCTGGTTATACTCAACAAAATCAGCGACCCGAAAAAAGCTGATGCCATAGAAAAACAGGTTGAAAAAACCGGCTTGCCAATCATAAAAGCCCGCCTTAAAACTGCAGAACTGGTCTGTATTTCAGGCGCATTTATCACCTCAGAAGAGGCCCGTTCCATGAAAAACATCAACGCCTTCGCCTTTGCAGGTATCGCTTCACCCGAAAGCTTTCTAGAAAGCCTTCGTCAAGAGGGGGTAACCATTGCAGCACACCGTTTTTTCAACGACCACGAACCCTATAGCGTTAAAAAGCTGCAAGCCATTTGCCGCGAAGCCGAAGCAAAAGGACTCAGTTTGATCACAACAGAAAAAGACTATTTCCGGATACTTGGCTCTCCATATCTCATCCGCATTATTACAGCAAGACCCTGTTACTACCTGAAAATCGAAACTGATATTCTTGAAGGAAAAGAGAAACTGCAGGAGATGCTCAGAAAAGTTGTTAGTGGTCAGTAATCAGTTGTCAGTTTTCAGTTGTCAGTTGTCTTATTACTGATTACTGACTACTGACGGCTGATTACTCTTTTATTATTTTGGAGATTGCCTTGAAGCGCTCGCCTTCGGCTATGCGCAGCAGTTCAAAAATCGCCATTTCACTGCTGGTCAGCGACGCTCCGGCTTTTTCAATACAGCGTATGCCGAGCGTCCTGTTTTCTTCACTTCTCGACGAAACGCAATCGGTCACCAAATGAACATTGTAACCAAACTCAACAAGATCCACCGCTGTCTGATAGACACAGACATGGGTCTCCATGCCGGCAACAAGAATATCGTTACGGTTGAATGAACGAAGTTGCCTCATGAACTCCGCCGATCCGCAACAACTAAACGAAATTTTTTCAACCGCCACAGTGCCCGGCAGCAACTCCTTCAACGAATCGATGGTTGCGCCGAGCCCTTTCGGGTATTGTTCAGTCAACAGAACAGGCACTTCAAGAATTTTGCAAGCCCTCACCAGCTTTCCCATAGCCGCTTCAAGAGCCGCAGATCGAACAACACCCTGCGCAAGCCTTCCCTGCACATCAATAATCAACAGTAACGTCTCTTCTGGAATAATCATGACAATAGAACTCAATAAAAAAAATCGACAACGTACCAAAAACACGACACAGAAATGAACAATGCCCTTACCTAAAACTTTCGGATCGGACGAACACGCCTGATACCGGGCAGATTACCCGACTTAACGCTCTCGACACGGTCACCATTAAAAAAATCAAGGGTCACCGCTTTTCCCTTGCCACCCTCAGAGCCACTCCAATAATAGCTGTAATCCCTGAACCCACCAACAAGATCCTTGTTCTGATACAATAAGCTCAACTCCTTCTCACTCGGCAAACTCCACCCCTTGTTGCCACTCACCTCCATTCTCTCCACGGCTGTTTTTGCCTCAACCCAAGAGAGCGACTCTTGAGGTAGATCCTCCTTGGCTGCGATAATGCCATGAGGC
>CAIXCO010000121.1 GCA_903917955.1 uncultured Chlorobiaceae bacterium
GATGAGGTTGGCGGTGCCTTCGGCAATGAGGTCGGAGTAGATTTCACGGTCAGAAATCCGCAGGTGCGACTGTACCGCTCCGCCCCGCTGGCTCATGCCGTGCACCTCCGCCTGTCGGACGGTGAGGCCGCATTGCAGGGCAGCAAGATCAATGACTGCGGCGATGGTGAGTATTCCCTGTCCTCCGACTCCGGCAAGAATGATGTTGGTCTGCATGGTCTTGTTAAAGGTTGGCTGCCGGATTCCGTTTTTTCCGTGCAGCAGTTTCAATACATTCCCGTGCCGCAATGACCACCGAGACTCCCTCCCAGGCAATCTCCTCGCTGAGCACTTTGATGTTCTCTGCAAGGTGTGACTTCAGCGGGATAATGGTTCTCAGATGAGCCTCCTCAATGCCAAGACCGAGGCATATAGCCTGAAGTTTTGAGCCGTTGGCCGAAGAGTTCTGGCCGCCGGTCATGGCGGTGGTGTCGTTGTCGGCGATGATGACGGTGAGGGGTGAGCGGTCATTGATGGCATCAAGCAGGCCGGTCATGCCGGAGTGCGTGAAGGTTGAGTCGCCAATGACGGCAACCGCAGGCCGGAGTCCGCCGTCAGCCGCACCTTTGGCCATGGTGATTGATGCGCCCATATCGACGCAGGTGTGAATGGCGTTGTAGGGCGGCAAGGCTCCGAGCGTGTAGCAACCGATGTCGGAAAAGACGTGGTGCTGCTCGTGCAAGCTCATGACGCTGTTGAGAGCTTCGTAGAGGTCGCGGTGGCCGCACCCTTTGCAGAGTTCCGGCGGGCGGTTGACCATAATTTTTGGTATGGCCATGACCTCCTTTTTTGTCACTCCAAGCGCAAGAGCAACGCTGTCTGCGTTAAGTTCACCGGCACGCGGGAGGGCTCCGTCGAGCCGCCCCTTGATATGCTTGCCGTTCTGGTGGCCGAAATATCCTCTCAGCAGCTCTTCGTAGACCGGATACCCCTCTTCGGCGACGAGAATGGTATCGCAGGAGTTGAACAGTGCTTCGATTTGTTTTCTTGGCAGGGGATAGTGGCCGATTTTGAGTACCGGGCAGTCGAGGCCGTAAGCCTGACGCACCTCCATGACTGAGTTGAATGCAATGCCGAAGGCCAGAACGCCGGTTTGGCCCGCTCCGGGGACGAGTCGGTTGAGCGTGGAGAGCTCGGAAAGCTCTTCGAGCCGCTCCTGCATGGCGAGAAGGTTGTTGTATTGGCGGCGGGCATTGTGCGGCATCAGAACAAAGCGTTCGGGGGCGTAGAGTGCATTGAGAGGGTTTTGCGCCCGGGTTGCCGAACCAGTCACTCCCGCACGTGAATGCGCAAGCCTTGTGGTGAGCCGGAGCAGCACTGGCAGCAGTACCGATTCCGACAGGTCGAAGCCGTAGCGTGTGGCATCGTAGAGCTCCTGCTGTGAAGCGGGCTCAATGATGGGCACCATGGCAAATTTGCCATAGACCCGGCTGTCCTGCTCGTTTTGCGAGGAGTGCATTGAGGGGTCGTCTGCCACGGCAACAACCAGGCCACCATTGACACCGGTAATAGCGGAGTTGATAAAGGCATCAGCCGCTACGTTCAGCCCGACATGCTTCATGCAGACCAGCGTCCGTTTGCCGGTGTACGACATGCCAAGTGCTGCTTCGTAAGCGGTTTTTTCATTGACTGACCAGGCTGAGCGGACCGATTGCTCGCGGCGACCACTGTTTTTCTGGATGTATTCGGTGATTTCAGTCGAAGGGGTTCCGGGATAGGCGTAGACACCCGATATTCCGGCGTCAAGGGCTCCAAGCGCAATGGCTTCGGCGCCCAGCAAAAGTTGTTTATTCATGCAGAGGCTTTTTTTCAAAAACACTTACGGAACTTGTTCTTGCAATATAAAAAAGCCAAGCCATCTTGCACGACAGTTTTTCTGTCGGTCACAGAAGGGAGGATACCGTTTGCCGCAACAGTCACGATGCTGCGGATTCTTTTTTCTTGAACACTATTTTCAGCCACTGCTCTTCATAACTGGCTTCGGCTACCCGCATTCCGGCCAGAAAAAGTGGCAGAATGACATTTTTCTGATAGTTGCCGATTCTCAGGGTGAGTGAGTCGCCAACTTGAAGAACATTGGTCTCCATCTTATTGTCGAAGGCGAATGGGAGGCGCAGTTTCATGATATAGTGCCCTTCGGTGACTTTTGTGATGGAGGTATGCTCCTCTTTATAGAAGATGTCAAGAGGGTTTTTATCGCCGTAGACCACCTCCCCCACGGTTTTCAGCATCTCAAGCCCGAGCACTTCGCGGCGGAAGAGGGGCACCTTTGTGATTGGAATGGGGGCGAAAGAGTGCTCAATCTGCTCGATATATTTGTGCTGAATAGTTTTCCATTCACTCATGTACTCTCCGTCAATTTCATCAATGAAGACACGGTTGATGACCACCTGGTCAACGGTGATGCCGTAGAGGTTGAGGTAGGTGAGCGCTCGCATCGACTCTTTGATCACCATTTTTTCGGGGTTCATGACAAGACGCACGGTTGTTTTTGTGCCGTCCGACAGGAGGTCGATGATGCCTTCAACCGAGGAGAAGAGGTGCTCAATCTGATCATAGACCTCGGTTTCGGGCACAAGGTCGTGGAGACGACCGATCTTTTTTGAGAGGGGGCGTATCACCGGTTTGACCACATATTTCTCGAGGGTTCTGATCATCTTCAGCATCCAGCCGAAGGTTTCCGGCAGGGAGAGCAGCCGAAGGGTTTCGCCGGTCGGGGCGCAATCGACAATGAGAAGGTCGTACTCACCGGATTCGTTGTATCTTTTGATATAGGAGAGGGAGAAGAGTTCCTCCATGCCGGGCAGGACGCCCATCTCTTCGACGTAGATCCCCTTGATTCCCTGAACCTCCATGATGTGGGCAAAGTGTGCACGGACAATTTCCCAGTTCAGTGTCAGGTCTCCGTAGACGCTCACCTCCTGCCCGTAGAGGTTGTTGGCAATTTTGATGGGAGAGGCGCCGAGTTCCAGATCGAAGGAGTCGCCCAGGCTGTGTGCGGGGTCGGTGGAGATGACGAGGGTCTTAAAGCCCATTGATGCAGCTTTGACCGCAGTGGCTGCGGCTATGGATGTTTTTCCAACGCCGCCCTTGCCAGTAAAGACGATTGTTCTCATAGAGGCTCCAATGCAGAAATAATGTTGTTTTTGGCTTTTTCTGATAGTACCGTTAACCGTTTTGATGTGTAGATAATTCCGTAATATCATAAGGTGTTTCGGGAGCAGCGCAGGATATATCGGCGCTGATTTTTGTATGTGCATTTTTTACATTACAATTGCGTTTTTTCAAGTATCTTTTCATGCGGGTGTATGGGTGTATTTTCTCTTTGCTTTGGTGTTCACCGGAAATAAAATTTTTTCTACTGTCTATGTGTATTTCTTATAGGTGACGGAATATGA
>CAIXCO010000122.1 GCA_903917955.1 uncultured Chlorobiaceae bacterium
ACAACACACATAAAGAAAGAACAACACACATTTTTTAGAACTTGACGACGACATCGGCCATGAAGATGTGACGGGTAATAGCGGATTCATCTAACGTAGTCGTCTTGTCATCAATGGTTTTGAAGTTAAAATAGTTTACACCGAGCGTCATGTTCTGCACGAGGTGATAGACTGCACCGATCTTGAATCCTTTCAGGTCAGTGGCGGCTCCCATATTGCGGTCTGAATCGGTGAGAACCGTAAGTGCATCACGCTCGATGCTGACATAGTCGGCATTCAGTGACCACTGTCCGACCTGCTTGGCATCACCAATTTTGAGTTCAGCAAGGTAACTGTCTCTCTTTGCATCGTCAATGTTGACCCAATCGGCATGTTTTGCAGTGTTAAACGCATACTGACCTGAAATCTGCCATGGAAGGGTTTCGGTGATCTGGCCTCCAAAGCTGCCGAAAAACTCAACAATGTTGAAGTCTTTTCCGATATAGCTATATGCCGGTGAATATGTTGTCGCAACATTTGCCACATCAAAATTCACATAATTGTAATAGCCAGCGCCAAGTTGATAACTGAGATCACTGATTTCACCTTTATAGGCGAGCTGTCCAGCGAAAAGATAGGCGTCCTGTTCCTTTGTGGTGACGCTTTTAAGCTCGTTAATCATATAGTATCCAGCAACTGCACTGAGACCATCTTTTTCCTTTCCACTGCCGTCCTTGCCGTATTGCACGGTAGCGCCTTCAAAGGTCAGGTCGCTGTCCCAGACCAGATCATTTTGAATGATCAGGGTATTGGCAACAGCCCTCTTTCCAAGAATGACGTTGACATTGCCGTTGAGAGCTGTTGGGTGATAATCAATGAAGTACTCGTTAAAATAGACTGGATCAGCAAGAAACTGATCGTCCAGGGTCTCATTGCGGGAGGTGGTTTCAAGGCCTGAGCCTGCGGTTGCAATCTGGACACCTGCGGAAAGTTCTTCATTGATCCATGAATAAACGCCAAGACGGACTCTTGCGCGGTGGCGGTCGCGGCTGTGTTCGCCGGTGACGGCAGGGAGATCGGTTAAATCGGACTGGTAACGGTAGCGGACATCTCCTTTCCAAGTCAAGTCAACAGCCTGTGCGTTGTTGAACCCAAGGGCAGCGGCCAGACCGACTATCAATGCAACTTTTCTCATAAAAAATATGGTTGGTTTGTTTGTGTGATGTGTTCATGAAAATCCCAAAACTCTTTGCGCATTTCTTTATGCGCCATACAAAGTACCATTCGTTCTGTTGAGGAATTATCAAGGAAGTGTTACAAGATTGTGAACTCAGTGAAGCGCTCAGTCCGGGCACGCTCTTTCTGGGTGTGTAGCGTCGAATGAAATCACCAGGGAGCGGTATTTTATCAATAGACTTGTTAAAACTGGCAGGATCTGGACGTAATTCGGTTGACGAGGAGGGTATTTCTTGTTTTTTAATATGATCTTGTTTAAATTTGACAATTGTTAAACTGCATGGTTATATAGTTGGTTTTTTTCGAGTAATTAAGTGTTCGGCTCTCCCGCTGTTTTCATGAAGTGTTTCCCATGAGACTTCTAAACCGTTCTTAAAGAATAGAATAGTTTTTTCCTGAAGTGCTGTTCGAGATTGTAACATCTGCAACGGTATACGTGCTTTTCTGTTGGTTTTTTTTATTTTACATCTATTTTTCATAACAGATTCCTTAAATGGAGGCAAGATAATGTCAAAAAAAATCGTCGTATTGGGTGCGGGTACCGGTGGAACAATTGTTGCCAATAATTTGAGGAGGCATTTGCCTGCCGAGTGGGAGATCACGGTGATTGATCGTGATGACAATCACATCTATCAACCGGGGCTGCTTTTTGTTCCTTTCGGGTTGCAAAAGTCGAAAACCCTGACGCGCTCAAGGAAAAAGTACATTCTGCCCGGTATTGATTTTGTGATTGATGAGATTACCAATGTCAATCCCGAGAAGAGGGAGGTGAAGAGCAAAAACCACACCTTTACCTACGACTTTCTGGTCATTGCCACCGGTTGCAAGATAGCTCCTGAAGAGAATGACGGGCTGATGGATGCGTGGGGCAAGAATGCCTTCTCATTTTATACCATTGAGTCGGCTGAGATGCTGCGCCAGCAATTGAAAGAGTTTAAAGGGGGAAAACTGGTGATGAATATTGCCGAACTTCCCTTTAAATGCCCCGTAGCTCCTATTGAGTTCGTTTTTATGGCCGACTGGTTTTGCCGCAAGAAAGGTATCAGGGAGAAGACCGAGATTGAACTGGTTACCCCTCTGGCCGGAGCATTTACGAAACCCAAGGCATCGGCGGTTTTTACTGAGTCGGCCAAGAGCAAAAACATCAAGATCAGCACCAGTTTTGAACTCAGTTCAGTGAATGGCAAAGAGCGGTATATCGAGTCTGTAAAAGGTGACAGGATAAAGTATGACACCCTGGTTATTGTCCCAACCACCATTGGTGATGAGGTGATCAGCAAGTCGGGTATTGATGACAGCATAGGGTATGTACCAACCCATCAGAACACCCTCAAGGCGCTCAAGCATGACAGGGTCTATGTTATTGGCGATGCGACCAACGTTCCGACTTCGAAGGCTGGATCGGTTGCCCATTATGAAGCTGATGTTGTGGTCTTCAATATCATGGCTGAAATCCACGGCGTCAAGCCGGAGGAGATCTATGATGGTCACTCAACCTGTTTTATTGTCTATTCCAAAGGCACCTCTTCGCTGATTGACTTCAACTACAGGATCGAACCATTGCCCGGCAAGTTCCCTGTACCCAAGCTCGGTCCCTTTACCCTTCTTCATGAAACAAAGATGAACTGGTATGGGAAACTTGGATTTGAATGGCTCTACTGGAATGTTCTGCTTGCCGGACGCCATCTTGGAGCGCCTCCAACCCTTGTCATGGCCGGAAAACATGTAGGATAAGCTATGAAACTTCCCGGGTTCATCTCACTCTTTGTCTCCCTCTTTGCAGAGATGAATGAATCCGGGCTTTTTAAAACCCCACCTCTTTTTTTGATTGATTTCCTTTTGAAGAGTCCTTTTCTTTTCGTAAAATAAAAACTATATAACTATATAGTAGGTCGCTTCGCGTTTTTGCGGGCATCAGGAGGAAAGGGGTCACGCATCGGTCGTGTTCAGCCCGAAAGTCGTGCAAGCGGGTGTTGCGGGAGAATAAAAAAGCAGCAGCAGTATTATAATATTTAGAACAAAATTAATGAATTACGGTTTTGTTATTGATGCCCGGAAATGTATTGGATGCCATGCCTGTACGGTAGCATGCAAATCCGAAAACCAGGTGCCTCTCGGTGTAAACCGTACCTGGGTTAAATATGTGGAAAAGGGGACCTTCCCCGACAGCAGACGATATTTTACTGTTCTCCGCTGCAACCATTGCGCTGAACCTCCCTGTGTTGATATTTGTCCGGTTGAGGCATTGCACCGACGGGATGATGGTATTGTTGACTTTGACCAGCGTCGATGTATCGGCTGTAAAGCCTGTTCCCAAGCCTGTCCCTATGGTGCTCTCTATATGGACCCCGAGACGCACACCTCCGCAAAATGCAATTATTGTGCTCACAGAAAAGAGGTCGGTCTCAAGCCAGCCTGTGTTTCGATTTGTCCTCAGCAAGCCATTGTTGCCGGTGATCTTGATGATCCCCGCAGTGAGATAGCTCGCCTTGTGGCAAAAGAGCAGACGATGGTGCGCAAGCCGGAAAAGGGTACGTCGCCCAAGCTTTATTATATCAATGGTGATGGAGCTTCGCTTGATCCGTTTGAGGTTTCGGAGGTTAATGGATACCTCTGGAGTGAGCAGTCACGCGGGGTTGGCCATTTTGC
>CAIXCO010000123.1 GCA_903917955.1 uncultured Chlorobiaceae bacterium
ACCTCGGTTACAATCGTCTAAACGGAGCTGTGTCATGGGGAGAATAATTGAAGAGATCTATGTCTGGAGGCTGCCGGTGAGGCTGTATCACTGGATTAATGCCCTGTGCATGGTGGTTCTTTTTGTAACGGGAATGTATATCGCCGCCCCCTTGCTGAGCCCTCCGATTGGCGAGGCGGTATGGTATAAGGGCATGGCCTGGTGGCGCTATCTGCATTTTCTGTTTGCCTTTGTTTTTATCGCCAACTTTCTTTTCCGCCTCTACTGGGCGCTCTTTGGTGGCGATAAATATGCCCGCTTCGGCGGTTTCAGGCCCTGGTCGCCTTCCTGGTGGGGCAAGCCCTTCAGGGAGCAGGTTGAGTCCTATCTCTTCTTGCGTTCGGATGAACCGAACTATGTTGGCCATAACCCTGTTGCAGCCTTGGCCCACTTTCTTTTTATTTTCTGTGGATCGATCTTCATGATTTTTTCGGGTCTGGCGATGTATGGTGAAAACAATCCGGGTGGATTTAACGAAACCCTGTTTGGCTGGATGATTCCGCTTTTTGGCGGCAGCTACACCCTCCATTTCACACACCATCTGGGGTCATGGATGTTGCCGATCTACGTGATCATGCACCTCTATGCGGTTGTCCGTCACGATGTGGTCGATCGCACCAGTGTTACCTCTTCGATTATTACCGGCTACAAGCACAAGGTTGAAGAGGAGCCTGTGTAAGGGGAGTGTGCCAGTTTGTTCTCTGTACAAGATAGCCCACTGCAGGAGCGTGTAAACCCCTGCAATGGGTTTTTGTCATCTCAGTTAATCAATCCTTATTATGAAGTGAAGTACAATCGAATCAATATTATCGGTCTTGGCAACCTGCTCCATGGTGATGAGGGGTTTGGTGTGGCCGCGCTCAACCGTTTTCAGGAAACCCTCGATCTTCCCGACACCGTGCACTGTATTGATGGTGGAACCCAGGGGATCTACCTGCTCGACTACATCGAGTCTTGTGATGCCGTGATTGTTTTTGATGCTCTTATTCCTGTTGAGTATGATCGTCGGGTCTACATCTATCGCAATGAGGAGTTGCCAGCCTTTATTCACCGCAAGATGTCATCCCACCAGATGGGGTTCAGCGAATTGATCGGGCTTGCTCGACTGCGTGGCAAAATGCCCCGTGAAATTGTTCTGATAGGTATTCCTCCCAAAGAGCTTGAGCTTTCAATGGAATTGAGTGATGAAGTTGCGCTGTTGCTGCCTGAAGCGGTTGATAGTGGGCGGGTAATTGTGGAAGGGTGGCTGGCCGAAGGGTAGTCTTGCATCTTCCCACCTCTCGTCTTGGGGCGGGAGGCGGGAGAGCTGTCATGAGTGTTACGGCTTGATCAAACGCAGAAATTCACCTCTTGTGGAGACTGAGGTAATGAATTCCCCTGACATGGCAGAGGTTGTGGTGATCGAATTGATTTTTTCGACGCCACGCATCACCATGCAGAGGTGCCTTGCCTCAATGACAACCGCGACACCTTTCGGATTCAGTACATTCTGTATGGCGTCGCGGATCTGCTGGGTAAGCCGTTCCTGTACCTGCAGGCGGCGCGCAAAAACTTCAACTACCCGCGCAAGCTTTGAAAGCCCAACGATTTTTCCGTCAGGAATATAGGCGACATGTGCTTTGCCGAAAAAGGGGAGGAGGTGGTGTTCGCACATTGAAAAGAGGTCGATATCCCGCACCAGCACCATCTCGTCATAGGCCTCGGTAAAAACCGCTTTTTTTAACAGTTCTTCAGGATCCTGACGGTATCCTTTGGTCAAAAAGCGAAGCGATTTTGCCACTCGTTCGGGGGTTTTCAGTAGTCCTTCGCGCTCCCCGTCTTCTCCGATTCCTTCAAGCAAGCCAGAGACCGCACTTGAGAGCGCGTTAATAATTGCTGGGTCATTTTCCGTACTGTCAGACGTGCACTCATCATCATCGCAGTAACTTCCTCTGCCTGAAGGAAGGGGGTTACTCTCCGAGATAGCGAACGGCATTTTTTCCTGTTTCATAGATTTTGACTTCATGGAGTGAAAACTCCCGGTTATTGATGTTGCGCAGTCGCTCTTCAAGGATATCCCATATCAGCACCGTGACCACTTCAGTTGTGGGCACGCACTCTTGCAGTTCCAGTACATCCAAATTCAGGTTTTTATGGTCGAAACGGGCAGTGATTTCCTCTTCAAGGATTGCTTTAAGCTCTTTCAAATCGAACACAAAACCGGTATCGCAATCAACAATGCCCGAGATTGTAACCTCAAGCAGATAGTTGTGGCCATGCCCGTTTTTATTGCTGCACTTTCCGTAAACTTCAAGGTTTTCTGGCTCTGTGTGGAGCGGATTAAAGAGACGGTGAGCTGCATTGAACTCGATTTTTCTTGAAACGTAGACTTTTCTCGGCTTTTTTAAAAGATCATTCATACATCGGCGTTGGATTGGTTTGCTGTTGATAAGTTAAGTGTGTACTGCAATGGCACGCCAAAAACCCAAAATAAGCTTATGCCGAATTATATTTTCAGTTCAATTCTAACAGGAAGCGTATTTTATAAGTTTCATTTTACGAAAGACTTGTTGATTTCCCTTTGGTATTGAAAAAGCCCTGCACCCGGTTTTATGGGAACTGTGGCGTATGGTGGCGATGGTGAACGTAGAGGGGTGTGCAACAGCGTTGGTCGGTGGGGTATTCCATCCTGCCGGGCGGGAAAGAATTGTCGTGATATGGTCAAAAGAAAAAGTATCTTATTACACTTTAATTGCTATTTGTTTTTCTTCCCGTATACATGGTAGGCTTCATGAATAATAAAAAAGTCTTGTTCAGCGATCCTTCTGCACTGCGACACAGTGCTGAAAAGCGATTCCGGCAGATGCAAGCACAAGAGTCGGTTAGAGCCACTTCGCCTGAAGAGTTCACTCGCCTTGTTCATGAACTTTCAGTTCACCAGATTGAGCTTGAAATGCAGCATGAGGAGTTGCTTCAATCAAGAGATGCATTGGAGGAGAGCCTGAAGCGCTACAGCGATCTTTATGACTTTGCGCCGGTTGGTTACCTGACGCTCGCCAGAGACAGCACGATAACCGAAGCAAACCTCACAGCTACAACCATACTTGGTATTGAGCGCTCCCGGTTGAAGGGGCTTCGTTTTGTCGATTTTCTGGATAATGGGGAGGTGCCGCTTTTCACCTCTCTGATGGAGAGGCTTTTCAGTTTAAGGGAGCGCGTGGCTTGTGATCTGCAATTCCATCATTCCGCATTGCACAAGAATACGGAACTGCCACCTCTAATTCCAGTCTTTCATATTGAAGCAGTTACGAGTGATGATGGCCGGGAGTGCCGGGTGGTGCTCACCGACATAAGCCGTCAAAAAGAGATTGATCGGAAGAGACTGGAGTGGAATGACTCGGTGCACACCTTGTACGACGCCTTCCCGGAACCGGTCTTTCTCATGAATCCTGAAGGGATTATTCTTTCGGCCAATCACGCGTTCAAGGCACGCTTTGAGAGCAGCGAAAGAACGATTCTTGGCACCAATGTTTTTACCCTGATTCCCCCTAAGCTTGCCATCACAAGGAGGAAAAAGGTGGAAGAGGTTCTGCGTACCGCTTCCAGACTCTCTTTTGAAGATGAATGGGGAGGGCGAAACTATCTGCATACGATCAATCCTCTTATCGGCATGAATGGTAAAGTTACCCGGTTGCTCATTATTACCCTCGACTTTACCTCCCTCAATCCCACGGAGATAGAGATCATACGGCAAAAAACACGATATCGTGGCATGTTCAATAACATGTTTACCGGTTATGCCTATTGCCGGGTGATCTTCGAGAAGGGAGTTGCTGTGGATTATTTTTTTGAGCTGGTTAACCTGAATGCAACAAAATTATCGGGAATTGAAGAGATCGAAGGGCGCAGAGCATCCGAAATTGTGCCTGATTTTCATCAGTCACATCCCGAGATTCTTGAAAAAGTTGGACGGGTAGCATTGAACAATCAGGCTGAGCGGTTTGAGTTTTACTTCAACGAAATAAACAAATGGTTTGACGTTTCGCTGTACAGTCCCCAAAAGGAGTGTGTTGTCGCCCTGTTTACCCCGATGCGCAACATTGAGGCTGGAATGTGGGAGTGGAACTTGGCCGATGGAACCATGGTCTGGTCTGATGAAATACGGAAAATATATAATCTTGAAGAGTACCATGGAGAGTCACACTATGTGAGATGGCGGCAATCGATTGTTCCGGCTGACCGGGAGTATACTGAAAAAATAATTCGGTCTGCGGTTGCAAAAGGGTGCAGTTTTAATATTGTGTGCCATGTTTTCAGAGCTGATGGACATGTACGGCGACTGATGAACCAGGCATTTCCCGAGAGAGGTGCTGACGGTGCCGTTTATCGCTACAAAGGGATCTCGGTTGATATTTCGGAATATATTGACGAGGAGCTTTACAATCCACTTACCATGGAGAACCTTGAGGCTTTTTTGAGTGTCAGTGTCAGTCCGATTGCTGTTATTGCCCTTGACGGCCGCATACTTCATGCGAACTCTTTTTTTAAGGAGTCTTACAGCAAGAGTGTTAAAGATAGTACAGGAAAAAGCTTCTATGACCTTTTTTCAAGCGAGCTCTCGCGATATCGAAAAGCAAAGTTTGAACTGGTCTTTCAGACAGGAGAGCCGATTCATTTTAAAGATGAGTTCATCAATTTGGTTTGCGAAGCTGATCGTAACAAAAAGTCTCTTTATCAGCTTTCCGTCTATCCAGTCTATGGCAACAATGGGAACATCGTTTTGCTGGCGGTTTTTATAACAGAAATCAGCGAAAGTAAAAAAATTGAGGAGAGCTTTGCTGCCATCGAAAAAAAGTACCAGACTCTCATAAAAACCTCCCCTGACAGTATCATAACAACAGACTTGCATGGTGTTATTATAACTGCTTCGGATATTGCCCTTGAACTCTACGGAACCGAGAACAGTGGCGATCTTGCAGGCTTTCCTTTTTTAAACATCGTCTATGGTGATGATATTCAGAAGATCGATGAAATCTTCAGTATCGTCCTGCATGAAGGTCTTGTGCAAAACAGGGAGATTTTACTGAAAAAGAAAAACAAGACGATCTATTCGGCAGAGATCAGTATGGCGCTCATTCAGGATCGTCATGGAGTACCTGAATCGTATATGATTATTATTCGTGATATTTCACAGCGTAAAATAATTGAGAGTGAACTTTTTCATGCAAAACGGTTGATCAGTCTTGGCGAAATGGCCTCCGGTATAGCCCATGAAATTTTTCAGCCAATCAATAATATTGGTTTGCTTGTAGATAAAATTGTCATGGAGGCGGCTGAAGGGAAGTGTCTTCGCGAAAAATCAATCAAAGCAAAGGCTCAAAAAATATTTGAAAACATAGAAAG
>CAIXCO010000124.1 GCA_903917955.1 uncultured Chlorobiaceae bacterium
ACTTCAATATTTAAAATAATTTACAATTGCGTCCGCACTGCGGACGCAATTGCACTGTTCTCGGTTCAATCTGGTGGAATCTCAATAATCGGCGAGTGACGAAATGGCACTCAAAAATTCAAAATGCTACAAGAAAGAGACTGCTCATGACAGAAGAACAAACACTCATTGCTTTTGAAAATACTCCGATTCGCCGTCACTTTGATGAAGCCAGTGAAACCTGGTATTTCTCGGTTGTTGATGTCATAGCCGTTTTGAGCGAAAGCGTCAATCCGCGTGATTATTGGTTCAGGATGAAGGTCAGGGTAAAGAGTGACGACGGACTTGAACTGTCGACAATTTGTCGACAGTTGAAAATGAAGGCTCCTGATGGGAAAATGAGAGCAACAGATTGCGCAAATGTGGAAGGACTGCTGAGAATTATTCAATCCATACCCTCGCCCAAAGCAGAGCCATTCAAGCAATGGCTGGCAAAAGTAGGCTATGAACGAATTCAGGATATGGCTGATCCAGCGCTATCCGTTGATCGCGCCCGCGACTACTGGCAACAACATGGGAGAAGCGAAAAATGGATACAGCAGCGGATGATGAGCCAGGAGAGCCGCACTAACTTTCCACCCGGCAAATTGCTGAAAGTGTTGATGCTACGGGAATGGAAGAGAATGCCGATGCAGGGAAAAACGGCGGGAAAATTGCAAAAGGAGCACGATTGGAATTGGAACAGAAAACTGGGAAGAGCGTTGTCAGCGGAGAAAACTTTCTTGCGCCATCAAAACCGGCGAGAAAGATTACTGGTGCAGGGGAGGGTGGGGCAACAGCTTGTGTAAAGAAAAAATGATTATGAAATGTATTTCAATTGTTGAGGCAAGGTATATCAAGGATTATCAGATATTTCTGAAATTCAATACCGGCGAAACGGGGGAGGTTGATCTCCGCGATCTTGTTTGCAAATATCCAATAGCTGAACCATTGCGGAATCCAGAAGCTTTTTCACATTTTTATCTTGATTCTTGGCCTACTCTTGCATGGGATTGCGGTTTTGATGTTGACCCCGAGTCACTTTATTTCAGGGCAACCGGCAAGTCGCTGTGGGAGACGAAAGCATCCTGATAAAACGCCATTCCATGACGAAGGCCCAAGGAATTAAAACATCACTTTCAACCTGAACGAAAAAGGTAACGTATGGACGTCAGCATACAGCAAATTCATGAACTGATCCGTCAGGGGGAAGGGATCTCTACGGAGTTCAAAACCTGCCGGAATAAGATCAATCGCGATCTTTATGAGACAGTTTGCGCCTTTCTTAATCGGTATGGCGGCACGATTCTGCTCGGTATTCAGGATGATGGAACCGTTCAGGGGATTGAGCCGGATGCTGTAACGCAGATCAAAAAAGACTTTGTCACAGCAATCAACAACCCGCTGAAACTCACTCCGCCGACCTATCTCTCTGTGGATGTTGTCGAGCTTGACGGGAAATCCCTGCTGCGTATCTATGTGCCGGAAAGCTCGCAGGTGCATCGCTGCAATGGGCGTATCTACGACCGCAATGAAGATGGCGATCTCGATATTACCGATCACACCACACTGGTGGCGCATCTCTACCAGCGTAAACAGGCGACGTTCAGCGAAAACAAGGTATACCCCTGGATTCAGGTCGAAGATCTTCGCCCGGAATTGATTGAAAAGTGCCGTCGATATGTTCGAATAAACAGGGATAATCACCCTTGGGCGGATATGGATGAACTTGATTGGTGCATTTTTCAGGGAGATAGACCGCGCTGACGAACTGGGTTCCGGTATGCGAAAGATGATGATGTACGGCAAAAAGTACGGCGGAGCGGATCCGCAACTCATCGAAGGTGACGTTTTTCGCATGATCATCAGCGTGCCGGAATTTGGGGAAAAACCTTCAAACACTCTTGGACGTGAGTCAGCAGCAGTTTCTTCGGGGCCAGAGTCGGGGCCAGAGTCGATTTTTAAAAGAGTCATCAGGGAGTTGCTTATCGGTGCCCGATCAAAATCCGAATTGGCTGCTGCGCTTGGCCAAAGGTCGGTATCGGGAAAACTGAATGAACGAATCCGTGAAATGCTTGCTGATGGCTTGATTGCACAGACCATTCCTGACAAGCCAACAAGCCGATTGCAAAAATATTGTCTGACTGAAAAAGGTCAAAAACTGCTGGAGAAAAGATGAAACTGGAACGTGTTGATGTCATTGCCGTGTTGAGCGAAAGCGTCAACACGCGTGATTATTGATTCAGGATGAAGGTCAGGGTGAAGGCTGAAGATGGTCTTGAATGAGGCTGATCTGGATCACTTCAACGACAAATAAAGAGAGGAGCCCTTCTTGTCAGTGATGACAGTGGTCGGGTGCGGTACTGCATGAGCGGGATTATCTGGAATTGAGCTATAACAAGGAACGGGTCATTATCCAGTGCGGAAAGAGTGAAACCTATGAAATTATTCCTGCCCGGAAAATCAGTGATAATGTCGTTGAGCATTTACAGCACTCTCTTCAGCA
>CAIXCO010000125.1 GCA_903917955.1 uncultured Chlorobiaceae bacterium
TTCACCAACTGCTATGAAGTGGTGAAATCGTTGTTCGACAGGAGACTTACCGTTTTAATGGCATCATCAAGCTTGCCGGTATACTTTTTCACGCCGACCTTTGTCCCCTTGTACCACGGAATGGTGGTTTTTGGATCGGTATAGGAGGAGGTCAGGTTGTTCATTGTCCCCTTTGCATGGTACATCAGCCCAAAAACAAGGCCCGGTTTTGTGGCATCATTGACATAGACAAGAGCCAGACATGAACCCTCCTCATTGAACACCTCCGCCATCTCACCGGTTTTCAGGTTGAGCTTGACGGCATCATCCGGGTGAATTTCCAGATAAGGAAGGGGTACGGTCAAAAGCTTCTCAGGAATTCTCTTGTCGTTGTACATGGTCTGCCAGACATGCTGGGAGCGTCCTGTGGTAAACCAGAATGGGTAGGCCGGATTGTTGACATACTTTGCCACTTCAGCCGGATAGCCTGTCCATGCATCGGTGCCGTACCATTTGAACAGTCCATCCTTTGATGCAAAGCTGTACTTGTAACGGCGTTTGGTCCCAATCAGCTTGCCGGTAGCGGGATCCTGGCGCACCGGGGTCTGGATGCCCTCGTTGCCAAGTTTGCGCAGCATCTCATGCGTTACCCCTTTGTAGCACTCCGCTGAAAGTCTGGCTTCCTCGCTCTCTGTGGCTTTGTTATCGCCGAATTCGTGCGACCCGGCCTCAAAGACCTCAGCATCGTTCTTCCACTCCATACCGCTGAAGCGCTCTGCCATTACCTTGTTCCCGTCAGCTTCGTAGAGTGCTTTGAGTTTGTTGCCAACAAGTGCGAGAATCTTCCAGTCAGGCAGGGCCTCTCCAGGCGCATCAAGGAACTTGTCATAAATTCTCAACAGACGGCTGTGGCAATTTATCGAGGTGTCAACAGCTTCACCCCATCCGGCAGCAGGAAGGATCAGCATGGCATCCTCGGAGGTGTGCGTCCTGTAGATATCCTGGACAATCATGAAGAGACCGTCAGTCTTTTCAAATGCCTCAAGAACCTTTGCGATATAGGCTTTGGGGTCAGAAGGAATACCGCCGTTATCGAGATAATCGAGCAGGTTGGTTGCCCGTTTCTTGACCGATTTTTTGAAAAACTTGCTGTTCGGTGTTGAGAGATAGGGGTCTGTTGCGCCGACCCAGTAAATCTTTCCGCCACCACCAGTGATATAGTTGTCGACGTTCTTTGGAGGGCCACCGGCATAGATGGAGCCTGGAGTTGGAGCGCCTGGTCTTACATAGCCCTCCTGGTGACCGCCAAGTCGTCCGCACCCGGTACCCGGCCTTCCGACATTGCTGGTAAGCACATTGAGCTGTGCTATGGCGGCAACCTGGTCATAATTCTTCATGTTCCAGATGATGCCCTTTTCATACAGGGTGAGGGTTCTGCGCTTGAAACCGCCCGTTTTGGGTTTGGCAATCCATCCTGCAGCCTCTTCCATCTCTTTTCTCGATATTCCTGTAATCTTTTCCGCGTCAGCAAGCACGGCGTTGAGCGACTTTGCAAGCTGAAGAGATTTGCTCTTGTAGGCTTCAAAAGTCACCATGTCGGTACGTTTCTGAAGGTAGTCACTGTCGTACCATTTGTTTTCCCACGCAATTCTTGCAAGGGCATTGGCCAGAATCCAGTCAGTCCCAAGGTTTGGACGAAGATGCAGAACCCGCTCGGCATTAATATCCTGGCTGACGGTTATTGTGGCATTTTTGCGGGGGTCAATAACAATAATGCGTCCCTCTTCGGCAGGTTCTCCAGCATCAAATTCCTGCTTTTTCTCTTCAACAGAGCCACCCTGAAGGTTCGGCATGATGTGTTCGGTGAAAAAAACTGTGGCCCCTTCGTAGGCATTTGCTCCCCAGAGCACAATGGTATCGGCCAGACGAGCATCATCAACATCGTAGTTGAGCTCATGCATACCGCGCTCTCTTGAACCCCACACCTCGGAGTTGTATGCCGGACGGTTGTGAATTGAGAGATAGTGTGTCTGGATTCCGCTTAAAAAGAGCTTGCCGGCACCCCAGTTATCTTCAAATCCAAGACCGGAACTTCCATGGTCATAAAACTTCATGGCAATACTGTCGGCTCCGTATTTGTCGATGGAGCTTTTGGTCACGGTTGCGATGATTTCAACGGCATCATCCCAGGAGATGGCTACAAAACCATTCTCTTTTCTGAGCAGGGGATCTTTCAGACGATCCTTGGTGTGGCCAGTTGGAGTGTAGGCCGTCTGTGCATTGGTGCCGCCCCGGATGGAGTAGTCGCCCTTGTTGATGCGTGACTCTTTTGCTGGAATGATGGCAAGGTTGTATTTGTTGCCATTTTTGCGGGTGATGACGTTGTGCATGGTCTCCGTGTAGGAAAACCCTGAGAGTAACTGATTTTGCTGCGACAGATCAACATGAAATGCATTCGATTTTGCGGTTCCGCTTCTTTTTTCAGGCCAGACAAAGACGTTATAACCGCAACCGGCGCTACAGTACTGACAGACCGTCGTATATTTTTCCGCATCCAGCGGAGGAATGGGAAGGGAGTCTTTTCTTTTGAAGAGTGACATAGTTCGTTTTCTCCTTAGCTCAATTTAAGATTACCGATTCTTCCGTAAATAAGGCCTTCAACCCCTTCGGCATAAATATTGCCGGTTCCAGCATCAAGACGCAGCACAATTTGTGCTACCCACTGGGAGGCAAGACCCTGATAGGTTTGGCCGTTCCGGGAGACATCAAACATGGAGTAGTGACATTTGCAGACAAGGCGACCTTTGCTGTAGGTTAACGGGCAGCCCATGTGCGTACAAAGGGTAGAGAAGGAGACGACGTTTTTCTGAGGGCCAACTCCACCAATGGTTTCGTTATCAACTTTTACCAAAAGACAGGGCGACTGTGCATCAGGATAGTTGAACGCAAGAGGCTCATTCGGTTTGAGCGTTTTGATGTTGCCAATTTTTTTGGACGGGTAAGCCTTCGCTGGCGCGGCCTGGGTGTTGTTCAGTCCGGAAAAGAAGAGAAGGGCTGATGCAGATGTTGTTTGAAGAAATTTTCTTCGAGAGATGTCCGACATAACTTCCTCCTGCGTGGGTTGATGGTAGCAATTGTTAAGTTCCGGGCCGACCAGAACGTTTTTTTTGAATCATAATTTCACAATTTATTCAATTTACTTTGAATAGTTTACAGTTTTGTAACAAATTTTTGGCTTTAATTTCTTAAAATTGCATTTTTGGCTAATTTTAAGCTTCAGTGAGTTTGTTGTTTCGATAAGCGGAAAAAGGGAGCTTTATTACGGAGGAATGAAGAAGAGTTGCCGGGGCTTTTGATCATAAAAAGCGAACGTTTTTTTGTTCATCAGGATTGTTGATGTTCTGAA
>CAIXCO010000126.1 GCA_903917955.1 uncultured Chlorobiaceae bacterium
ACCCGCAGCCAGAGGTTTCGCAAACAGAAGAGGGAGAGCCGCACTTCACCCTTCTGCACAACATCGCTTTGCCCGGTCGCTCTTTTGACTCAGTGCTTGAGGGGCTTACCCACTACACCCTCACCATGCAACGCTTTGTGGAAACAAAAGAGGAGCTGAAAGGGATTCGAACAAAACTGCTGCGGCAACTCGGAAAAACCCGAAAAACGCTCGAAGGGTTCAACCCCGAACTGCTCGATCAATTTGCCCGGAACTATGAGCAGTGCGGCCACCTGCTTATGGCATCACTCTACGAACCGAGAACGGAGCGGAAGAGCATCACCGTCAAAAACATTTTTGAAGCGGGCACGCCCGACACAATCATTGCGTTGAAAGAGGCCCTGACGCTCCAGAAAAATGCGGAGGAGTATTTTTCAAAAGCCTCAAAAACCAGAGAAAAACGCAAAAAAATGGAGGCACGGAAGGCCTCGCTTCAAAAAGAGAGTGCCACGCTTGAAGAGCTTCTGGCCGCAACAGAGAGCATTTCGAGCCCCAGGGAGGCGCGCCGCTTTCTTCAGCAACAGGGCGGTCAACCAGGAAAATCGTGCGATCCGGCACTGAAAAACATTCGCACAGCCCCGCTCTTCAGAACCGTGAACCTCTCACCATCAATCACCCTTTTGGTCGGCAAAAATGCGGCAAACAACGATCTCCTCACCTTCAGCCACACCAAACCGAGCGACATCTGGCTTCATGCCCGAGGCTCCTCCGGCTCTCACTGCGTCCTCAAAGGCACCACGCTCAGCAACCTGACCGTAATCCGGCAAGCCGCCGAAATTGCCGCCTGGTACTCATCGGCAAAACATTCATCACTGGTTCCGGTGATCTACACCCTGAAAAAGTATGTCCGGCACGGCAAAAAGCTTGCTGTGGGCCAGGTCATCGTCGAGCGCGAAGAGGTGCTGCTCGTAAAGCCATCAAACCGGCTTTTCAGCGATCCTGCCTGATCATGAGCAGCGGTATGGAGATATTTTGCCGCAGCATCCTTGAAACACTGCCGAAAAGAATTCTTTCCGGCAGTGAGTGCCCATGAGCCGCCATTGCCACAAGGTCATAGCTCTTCTCCTCAATCTCCCGAAGAATCTCCTGCTCCGGCTCACCGCTCCTGACAAGAACCGTAACTCCAATCCCCTCCGCTTCCAGCTTCTGGCGATAGCGGTCGAGAATAAGCATCGACTCCGCACGAAGAAAACGCTCCTGATCGAGAGTGTGGGAGTGGACAACATGCAGCAGATGCAGCGTGGCTCCAAGCTGCAGGGCAAGTGCGGAGACCTCTTCGACAAGAAAATCATCAACCGGAGAACAGTCGATGGCAACAAGAATTTTCCGGTAAACCTTCATTTCAGCCTCCTCCAGTCATGGTCGTATAAAGAAAATAGCTGTTAAGCGCGATAACAAGCGCCGCAACAAGGGCTGCGGCAATAAACTCGGCATTTCCGCTTCTGAAAGCGCCCATCACCTTTCGGTTACGGCAGAGCATCAATAGCGGCACAAGGGTAAAGGGAAGCTGCAAACTCAAAACTACCTGGCTCAAAATAAGAACGCGGAAGCTGTCAAAATTGAAGAGAATGACGAGAAGGGCCGGGATAGCGGTAACAAAAACCGCAACACGGTAAAAGGTCGTTCGGGGATCGGCCGGTTTGCCCAAAAAACCCGTTATCACATCAGCTTCCGCCATGGAAGAGGTGATAGAAGATCCAACACCCGAAAAAACAAGCGCTACAGCAAAGAGTAGCCCGGCAAGCGCTCCAGCAAGCGGCTTCAGCGTTGCCGATGCCTGCTCGATGCTGCTGACCGGAACGTGATTATAGAAAAAAACGGCAGCAGCAACAATGATCATCGAAGAGTTCACCACCCATCCGAGCGTCATGGCAAGAATGGTATCCATCTTTTCATACCGGAGCAACTCCCTCTTCTCCCCTTCTGAAATTCCCCACTCTCTGCTGTGGATGATATTTGAATGGAGAAAGATATTGTGCGGCATCACCAGCGCCCCGAGAATGGCCAGCGCGACATAAATGCTCTCGCGGCCAACCTTCGGTACCACAAGCCCCGAAGCTACAGCGCCCCACTCCGGCCTGACAATGAAAAGCTCGGCAAGATAGCAGAGGGTGATAATGCCGAGAAAACCCACAATGATAGTTTCAACCCGGTGATAGCGCTGGCTGATGATCAGGAACACCTCAAGGAGAAGCGTCAGCAACGCTCCCATCCAGAGCGGCATACCGAAGAGCAGAGTGAAACCGATTGCGCCTCCAAGAAGCTCGGCCACATCAGTCGCAATACAGGCAACCACAACACTCACGCCAAGAAAAGCGGTGACCGGCCCGGGAAAATGGTCGCGAATATTGACCGCCAGAGATTTCCCCGTAGCAATGCCAAGTTTAGCCGCCAAATGCTGAATGAGCACCAGCATAAGCGTGCCGAGAGTGACCACCCAGAGCAGCTCATAACCAAACCTCGAGCCTCCCTCAATATTGGTCGCCCAGTTGCCCGGATCAACAAATCCGACAGTCACAAGAAACCCCGGGCCAAGAAAGCCGAGAAGCGTCTTGAACGAAAAACCCCTTCTTTCAGCCTCTCCCTGCATCAGAGGAGAAACTGAAAGAAAAGTCGCTTGTGGCCGAGGAAATACCTGCAAAAAGTACCAAAAAGCAGAACAATACTGCATTGACTAATCATCCCTGCAACCCCGATGGTGCAGAACTGCGCGTCGCCTCTGCCGCTTTGGCCTTCAGTGTACGGAACTTGTCGCTGACCGCCTCGATTTTTGCCTCCCACGACGGATCAGGTCTTGCCGTTTCTGCCTCCTTCAAAAAAGTCAGCAAAGTCGAGGTACAGGCAATCGGATCAAAAAGAATCCATTTTGCAGATATACCAAGAAAAATAGCCAGCACGAAAAGGGCAAACTTTAAAAACCCAAAAGACGCAGGAAGAAACAATGCGAGAACGCCGAGCGGAATCATAAACAGAATCGTCGTCACCACAACAAAAACATAGCTCAGCAGCGTCAAGGCAACGGCATTCTTCAGCAGCGCTTTCCATGACTGGCAGTAGATGATAATCCCTGATTTTGCGGCATCAAAAACATTCTCGTTTCCAGTACGAAAAGTATAGGCAATAACCGACTCATCAATATAGGTCAGGCTGAAATTCACGATGCGCTGCACCATGCTTGCAAGACCCTCAAGCGAAGGTATGGGCAAAGCGTTCATTACATTGAAGAGCGTCCGGTTGAGTGAAACAAGCACACCCTTCACCAGTTGATCAACAAGGGCAAGAACACTCACCTCCTTGTAGTACTTCATCACCCGCTCTTTTGCCCACTCCGTCTGGGAAATACCCGATGGCAAGCTTCCCTTCGAGGCAATCTCCGTAATAAGGGCAATATGGCCCGCCTGAAGGAGATAAAGCACATATTCACGCAGCAGCCTGAAACCAAAGCCGCCAGCAAAAAGCGCAATAAAGAAGAGCACAACCGCCGCGCCACTCCCAAAAACGCTGCCAAGAAGCACAAGAATTGCAAGAAAAAGCGCCACAAAAAAGGCAATGGCGCTGTACACCACGGTTCGATAGAGAAGATAAACCTTTGTTTGCGCCACAATTTTTATGGCTTCACCAAGCTGTAGACCCATAACAATGCTCCGTTAATTCCGTTACGCCAGAAAACTCAGCTTTAAAACGCCCGGACAGGCCTCACTTGACTGACATTTTTCTTATAATACTTGTACTGGTCGCTCACAAAAAAATTCTGGTTCCATGCAATATCTGCACTCTGCTCTGATGAACTCCAATAATAATTTTCCGCAAAATTACCAACAACACCTTGCTGGAGATAGAGTTTATGCAACTGCTCCCTGCTCGGCAAAAACCAGCCTTTATAACCATCGGATACAAAATCATTACAGATCCTTTTGGCATCAAACCAGTTAAACCACCCCTCCTGATTTCCTGAAGAGTGGCCCGGCATATCTGTTTTCGCAGCAATCAAGCCGTGCTCGCCGCTTTCATCGACATAAAAAACAATCCCTCCACCGTATTTTTCGCCAATCTTTGTCGCTGAAGAGAGTGACGAAACTGAAACCATGCCCAGCCCTGCGAGCAATACCGTAACCCCTAACCGCGAGATACGGTTTTTTCCAATGAATCGCATGATAGTTTTTGTTTTTGTTTCTGGAGTTGACGTGCACAGTGAACGCGCCGGAAGTATACTAAAACCTGCCGTATTTTCTCTATTTTTTTCTTGCAGTACTCTTTGTTTGCAAAAACATAACCTCTTTCAGTGTAAGGTTTATTCGACTCGTTGATTTGTTGGCGCCTCACCAATCGGCTGTGAACTGGAGAGTGGAAAAGTGGACGGGGAATTTGCTGATGAACGCGATATTGAGCCGGAGTTACTGGAGCCACCTGGAGAAAGGGAACCATATCTGCTGACAGCCTTTTTGGCCTCTTCATATCCCTGATCAGCCGAAAGCTGATACCATTTCAGAGCTTCAGCTTCATTTTTATCCACACCTTTGCCATACATGTAGTTATACCCAAGGTTATACTGAGCACTTGCACGTCGCTGTTCAGCCGCACAACGATACCATTTTACTGCCTCGGCATCGTTTTTTGTCACTCCTTGTCCATTGGAGTACATAAACCCAAGATTGTTCTGAGCTTCTGCAAGTCCTTGGTCAGCCGCACAACGATACCACTTCGCAGCCTCAGCATAGTTTTGATCAACACCGTTACCTTTAGAGTAGAACCATCCAAGATTATACTGAGCTTTTGCATATCCCTGATCAGCCGCTAAACGATACCATTTCACGGCTTCGGCATCGTTTTTTTCAACACCTTTACCATTAGAGTACATAACACCAAGATAGTACTGTGCATCTCCATCTCCCCGTTCAGCCGCTAAACGATACCATTTCAATGCATCAGCATCGTTTTTATCAACACCTGTACCATCTACGTACATGTTTCCGAGACAACACTGAGCCTCCGCATTTCCCTGATCAGCCGCGAAACGATACCATTTTGCTGCTTCGGAATCGTTTTTGTCGACACCAAGACCATTTGAATACATAATGCCAAGAGCGTACTGTGCATCTCCATCTCCCCGTTCAGCCGACAAACGATACCATTGTAAAAGTTCAGCATAATTTTTTTCAGCACCTGCATATCCCTGCTCAACCGCCTTGCGGTACCATTTCAGCGCTTCGGGATAATTTTTATCAACAGCTGCACCATGCCAGTAGATACTCCCAAGATTGCTCTGAGCAATTGCATTTCCCTGTTCAGCCGCCAAGCGATACCATTTCACTGCTTCAGCACCATCTTTTGTAACGCCTTGACCATTGGAGTACATCACCCCAAGATTACACTGAGCACTTGCATTCCCCTGATCAGCCGCCAAGCGATACCATTTCAAAGCTTCTGTATAGTTTTTGTCGATACCCGCACCACGCCAGTAGAGACTTCCAAGATTACTCTGAGCACTTGCATACCCCTTATCAGCCGCCATACGATACCATTTCAGAGCCTCAGCATCGTTTTTTATGACGCTTTTCCCTTGAGAATAAAAATAGCCAACCCAAAATTGCGAGGCAACGTCTCCCTGTTCTGCATTTTTCCTGTATACCTCAAATTCTTCAGCATCATTCGCTCTTACAGTTCCAACAAATGTACCGACGCACAGCAGACTGAGAACAGAAGTCATGACACTACATAGCAACGTGTAGCGAGCTTTTGCAATGAGCTTCATCATGGTTGCGGTTTGATGATTGAATGTTGACCTGCGCAACATTACCAAGTGAAAGAACCATAAATATACAGAAATTTCTCAAGCCTCCTGTTTTTTTGCCTTCTCGCCAAAAACAGACGTTTGTCGCTGCCATACTGTGGCGGAGCATCACCACCACCCCCGGATGAATTTTATGAAGCCAGGTTTTGTTTATGATTATTGCAAAATTTACTTTGCTGAAGTTCGTACCTCCCTGAAACCCATACACCTCTTTTATCACGCACATGGAAACTTATAAACTCGTCCTGCCCGAACATCTCAACCACTACGGCTTTCTCTTCGGAGGCAACCTTTTAAAGTGGATTGACGAAATCGGCTATATCACGGTCTCTCTTGACTATCCCGGCTGCAACTTTGTGACGGTCGGCATGGACAAGGTGGAGTTCAAAAAAAGCATTCGAGGCGGCTCCATCCTCTGTTTTGTAACGGAGAAGAGCAGAATTGGCCATACCTCAATTGAATACACCGTGCGTGTTTACAAAAAAAGTATCGAGAGCGGTGAAAGGGTGATGGCCTTCAGCACCAATATCACCTTTGTCTGCCTTGATGACAAGGGTGCAAAAAAAGAGCTCTGCTGCGGCTACAAAGAGAAAGCAGAGGGAAAGAGCTGCATCTGAACTTTTTTCACCTCCTCCCGCTACCGTGAGGTATTGAAGACTGAACCGGTCAGATTAACTGCAAGGGCAATCCCGACCGCAGCCATGACACTATTGGCCAGCCACATAGAGATCATAGGGTCGAGAATGCCCCTTTCGGCAATTTTTTCTCCAGAAATCATGATCATCCAGTAGAGCACAAAAAGAAGAAGGGAGATAGCGGCTCCAACACCGAAGCCGCCCCGTCTGGCAAGCACGCCGAGGGGAGCGCCAACCAGCACAAAAACAAAACAGGCAAGAGAGAGCGCATATTTTTTATGATAAGCTGCCATGTAACGGTTATACATGTTCCGGTTTGCTTCGATGCTTTTGAGCTCTCCGTCAAGCTGCAGAAGCTGGCGATCCACATAAGCAGCGGCTGAAGCTCCCGATTTTCCTGACGATTTTAATGATCTGACGCGCTTTCCTCCACTCCCGGAGCGGCTTTCGGCAATCCGCTGCCCGACCGTTTCAAGCGGCCTGTTGATAAGTTTTTGTGATGCTGAAATTCTTTTTTGGAACTCATCACCAATGGCAAGCAGCTCGCTTGCCGAAAGCTCAGTATCACCCGAACGCATTCGATTCTCTGAAGAGCGTGAAAAACCGAAACCCGATGACTCAAAAACAAAACGGTGCTTCCGGAAACTCATGTTGCGGTAATTTTTATGATCCGGCTGACCTACCTGGTGAATTTCGCCATTAATGAGCGTCATCACCAGATACTGGTAATCAGCAGTAAAATCCACCGTACCCTTTTCAGCCGTTACCATGGTGGTGTAACCATGCCGGGTAGCATCATAAATCACAATACCTCTCAGCTCTTTTGAACCATCATCTGACTTGCGCACAAAGATGGAGTAGCCGTCCAGAAGAGTTGAGAAGGCGTTTTCCGTCAACCCAAACAACGGTTTTGAGCGTGCAATATCAACCATCATTGATTTTGCATAATAGTTCGACTTGGGAAGCACAACATTATTGAACCTCTCAACGCACAATGAAAGCAGAAGGCCCGCAAGCAGAACCGGTATCATAAGACGATACAGGGAGATACCGGTAGCCCTGAACACCGTCATTTCAGAGGTAGTCGTCATGGAGCCAAATGCCATGACCACTGCAACGAGCACAGCCATAGGAGCCGCAAGCCCGACCATCCAGGCCGACTGCAAGGCAATAAGCTCAATAATAGAGGTAAAACTAATCCCCTTGCCCATGAAGCGATCAGCAAAGGTGGCAAAAAACTGGAGTATCAGAACAAAAATAATCGTGACAAAAGCAAACAGGAAGGGCCCGATATGCGCTTTCAGGATATAACGATCAATGATTTTCATAAAAAAGTGCTCTCGTTGACTCCCATTTGTTGCAATGATGGCCCTGACGGCAGATTTCAAACAACCTGACAGAGAGGGATTTATTCCGTTTTAATCCTGAAAAGCTTGTCCTCTTGAGATAATTTCAGGATCACATACTCCTCTTTATTTAATTCCTCTGGCAGTTTATCTTTCAGAATTGAAGCAACAAACTGTAGACCCCTTGCATTAACCAGATTTGCGATTTTCAACAGTTGATTGCCATGCATCAACTCTTTTTTATCATTCAAAAGAAAATGCATACAAGGAATATGCTCTTCATCCGCAAAAAGCGTATATGCAACATCAAAACAAGATATCTCACCTTGTTTTTTCCCCGAACTGAAATTGAGGTTAAACGCACTAAATTCATAGAGCCGACGCCCCTTTACTACCTTGGGATCAACTTTTAATGCGTACTTTTCACCATACAACTCATGCGATACGGATGAAAAATGCCTGTTAAACTTGTTTATTCTGTCTTTTATTTTCAAATAAAAATCATCAGAAAAGAGCTCATTGTCGATTGATGAGAGATCTTCATTGAGTTCCGAAAGTTTTAAATCTACAGCGTTTAACTGACGCACAGTATTTTCATAGTCTCCCTTTTTTTGATATTTGGCATTAAGCTCAACAATCAATTTTTCAAGCACCTCAAAAGAATCACTCCGAATGATAACGGTGCTTAATTCAGCTTCTTCTGCCAGGAGACGTTTCAAATAGTTGCGCTTTGCTGTACACTGCAGATCAATCTCAGGCAAATCCTTCGTAATGAAGCGAATCTTTGACTCAATCATTCTGTTGTGAAAATCATAAAGCTCCTGAAAGGTTTTTTGAATACCACTCACCAAGGAGGTTGCCTGTTGATAGATTTGCTGCAATTGCTTTAAATCTATGTTTGACTCTCCAGCCTGTATCTCCCCTTGTGCCTCCAAAATCAAACTTTTCCGGAGTTCAAGGCGTCCTATTTCAGATGAGACAAGATTTATCTGATATTTGACGTTATTGAGAATATCCAGATCAGCTTCAAAATTCGGATTAAGATTAAATAATGATTTTTTTCGTTCAAGTTCATCGATTTCTGATTGAAGAAGGGCCAAGGCTGTTTCGTATGCTGATTTAGTCTGCTCAGACTCAAGGCGTTTTTTAAATCCCTCTTCTATAGTAAGTTGAGAACGCAACTCCTGTTTAGTATCGCCCTTCTTGAAATTACAGCCAAATAAAAAAAGATAGAGCGTTTCATACTCATCATCACGAGTATAATGGTTTATATTTTTCAGCGTATTGTTTATGCTTATATCTTCATAACGAACATTGTGTGCAATAATCTGACGAAATGTCGGTTTTTTTCCATAATGCCCGGGAAAAAGGATATCTGTTAATGTTTTTTCAAACTCAACATCCGTTGTATCACAGCCATTTATGCGCTGAATTTTAGCATTGCGGGAAAGAAAATTACGTTCAATGAGCACCTCTTGGGACATTTCCTGCAAGAGATTATCTTTAAGAACCAAAGAAACAAGCACCTTGTTGTTCAAAAGGAAATCTTTTACAAGCCTGTACTCATTTTTTTTGTTTTCGCTATCGGAGAAGATCCCCTTCGCACTGGCGCCAAGACAAAAATCGACCAGCTTGAGAACTGTTGTTTTACCAACATTATTTCCTGTTTCTTTACCACTTCTAACAGGTGTTTCATCAACAATAAGATTAAGTCCGAGATGGAAGTCAATTCCCCTGATTATAACACCATTCCCACGGGTAATGGTTAATGATTTCAAGAACATAGTTCCACCTGACCTTGAGTATTTAAGGTGACCATATCGATAAGAAAAAGCCAATCAAGGCACAGTAAAAAAACCGGCATACTCATCTCTTTCGCTGATTTAACCTCCACATATAAATCGAGCATATCCACCACGCGACAGGCTTGAATTGCACTCAGAACAAAAGCGCCATTGAAATAAATGGTCTGCTCTGGATGAATGTTGTCAGGAATGAGCATCAGCACCTCCCTGTGGATTTTTAAAAATCTTGCATCGTATAAATGCGTCCACAACAAGGAGCTGTACACCAAGCTCAAGCTCCTCATCAGCCATAGGCTTGTAATTGCTGCTCAACAGAATTTTCTGCTTAACCTTATCGATAATAGAAAGAAAACATTGATCAGGATCAACATCAGTTCCATGAGCAATATACGCCGTACGGATACCGTTGAGAACTGAAATGCTTTTGTTTACACCCTGTCTATCGAAATCCTGATAAATTTTATCGATGCGATGATAATGAATTTTGTAATCATCTATAAGAAACCGAGCCGTATTCAATTGGTTGTGCAAAATCTTTTTATCGATATCGTACGGCACTGTTTCAATCCCCATTGCCTCTTCATTCCAATCTTCCCTGGAAATGATTCGAATAATTGCAGTCAGATTCGATTCTATTTTTTCAGGATCAGGATCAGGTTCACTTTTGAGCTCCTTTTTCAAAAAATCATAAAGGGCTTTCTGCTGGTCTAATTCCATGCCAACAACAAATGTCAACAGCGATGATATATCAAAAATATCATCGCCGGGTAAAAATATCAGTTTGTGAGGATTTAGAAATGTTTTTTTCCGTAATGCCTCTGCATTTCTGGCAATGGAGATAAACTTAAAGGAATAACCTTTGTAGTGAGAAAGATTTTTTGAAAGTGCTGATTCAACCTTCTGTTTTGTAGCTGTAGAAGAAACCTGGACAATTATTTTATTTTCGGTATCAACCAAATCAACCCCAGGGGCATTTTTCTGCACAGCATTCAGGTTTTGAAGCTTCCATCCAAAAAGCAAATTGAAGAGTTGCAGATAAAAATGCTCAGAATGCAGGTTCAAGTCCAAAAGATTCAACCCTCCCCGCATTTCAATGCGAACAGCCAGAGTCGTTAATTTTTCTTCAATGAGGTTGAAGTAGAGCTGCCGATTCATGACCGCACTTTAAATTTCTTTTGCCTGAAGGGTATGCCTTATACAGCCTGTGCCGAAAAATCACTGTTTTTATGGATGCGATCCCTCCTTGGGGCCGCAAGCGCCAATATAAAACAAATTCCAGCATGACGTGCACCCGATTGCAAAGGAACACTACACGACTGCGGCCCAAAAGCACCGTCGAGAACATCATTACCCATTCCAGCATTGACTGCTTCATTACCTTACGAAAACCCCAAAGCCCCGTCAAATTCTTGCAGAGCGGGCAACTGAAATGACGAGACTATGCCACTGAGGAACACCGTTGAAAACGAAGGCCGCAAACCCGGCTCCATCTCAAAGCGTCCAGTCCCGATATAATGCTGGGTGGCTCCGTCATAATCGGTGCCAAACCGCAACGCAAGATCAGGATTGGCAGAAAGGTAAGAGGCTGCGTCAAAAGCAAAAGAGCGGCTTTCATTCCGGCCATTGGTCATGTAGTGCTCGGCTGCCTTTTGAACATCGGTTCCAAAGGCGTTCATCAGATCATTATTTGATGCAAGATAGTCCCATGCGTCAAAACTGATAGAGCGATGTTCCCCCGCGCCAAAATTATTGTAATGTGAAGCAGCCGCAGCAACATCTGTTCCAAAAGCGTTTATCAGATCGGGATAGGATGCGAGATATTCCCAGCTCTCAAGTGAGCCTGCAGCCATCACAAACGTACCTGCCGTCTTAAAATGATAGCTATCGGTCTAAGCCTCACAACTGTTACCCGCCAAGTCCTTTATCGAACCTGCTGCCAGCGAAACGAAATAGTCTGTACCAGCAGCAAGATCGGTGGACGGGTTGATGGTGAGGGTACTGCCTGAAATGGTCAGATTTGTGCTCGTTGCTGCGTTATAGCTTTCTACCGGAGTGCCATCAGCCGAACCACTGTGAATAACAATATTTCCCATCCCTTTCTGGATAGCTTTGCTGAAGGTAAGCACTATGTTGCCGCCAACAGCAACACCCGTTGCAGCATCTGCTGGGCTGTAGGTTGAAACGGTTGGCGCAATCGAATCAGCAATGCCAGAGAAGGTCGCATCAAGGCTTCCGTCGCTATTGTAGCGGACAAGGTCGAAGTCAGAGCTATTGCCACTATAAAGGGATCCTGCTACGATAATCTTTCCGTCAGCCTGTATCGTCATGCTATCTACACCAAAATAACGACCAAAACATGTGATTAGCACCATACCATCACCAGAGAAGGTCGTGTCAAGGCTGCCGTTTGCATTATACCGTGCAAGGGCGCCACCATTGAGAGTCGATCCCGCCACGATAATCTTCCCATCAGATTGTATAGCAACACTGCGTCCAGAATCAGAACCGCCAAAATCCGTAGTTATGATGCCGTTCATTAAGTTGTAATTTGAAGTGAACCACATCCGGAAGACAAAACGTGGCTGAGTTTTAGTTGGTAACCTGACCTGTTCATGCAGCGGAAAGGGACGACCCCCTTTTACCATAAGCTCTTCCGTCGGCTTGTTCTTCTTGCCGTACTTGTCAGATATTCTTGCACCGCCTCGGACGGCTGTTCGGAAAACCTTATCTGGTATATTATAGCACAAAGGCTGATGCGGCATCCCAACATTGAAATAGTACGCAATATTCCTTTAATCCACATGGTTATCCGCACAGATGTACTGTAGATAAGCAGGTGCGACGTGAAGTCGTGTAACTGAATTATTCTTTGCTATAAAATCCGTGAGTTGCCACAAACAAAAAAAGGACTTACAGGCAACCCCGTAAATCCTTTTTTTGTATGGTGCACCCGGGAGGACTCGAACCTCCAACCCATTGATTAAGAGTCAATTGCTCTACCATTGAGCCACGGGTGCAGAAAAATCTATTTTGCCGGCAACTGAGGAAGCACAGGCGCTGAAGGCACAGTGTTTATCGGAGCTGGTGCTGAAGCCGGAGCTGCAGGCAATGCCGGAGCGCTCTGCTGCAGAATACTTTCCGGAGCGCTTCTTGCCGTCCTGCCGGGAAGGGTAAATTCGGCTATGAAACAGATGAGCATCACTACTCCTGCAAGAATCGCCGTCATCTTGCTTAAAAAATCACCAGTCCTTCTTACGCCAAGCGTCTGAACGGTACCAAGGCCTGAAATACCGCCTGTCAAACCACTGCCGCTCTTGGGGCTCTGCAACAAAATGACCCCTATCAGCAGAATTGATGCAAGTAAACCGACAATGACAATGAAAACATGCATTTCCAGCCGCTTTTATAAAGTTGCAAATATCGTATCTTCCTGTGAAGAAGGCCTTAATTTAGCAACTTTTAAAAACTATCCAAATCATGTTTACCGATAGTGCCAAAATAGTAACAAATTCATCCGATAAACCCCATATATAATGCAAGAAAACACCATAAAAGCGGTACGCAGCGCAACGACGAGCCGAGCCACAAAAGAGACCGTCATCACCGCAACCGTGACGCTTGAGGGCACAGGAATAAGCTCAGTCAATTCGGGGGTGGCTTTTCTTGATCACATGCTGACCAATTTCTGCAAGCACTCAGGTTTTGATCTTGCGCTGGAGTGCCGGGGAGATCTGGAAGTGGATGATCATCACACGGTTGAAGATATTGCTCTCGTGCTCGGGAGCACCATTGCGGAGGCTCTTGGCGACAAGCGGGGAATAGGGCGCTACGGCTGGGCAATCATCCCGATGGATGAGGCTCTGGCACGCTGTGCCCTTGATCTTGGCGGGAGAAGCTGGTGCGTCTTCCATGCGGAGTTTAACCGACCGGTCATTCAGGGTTTTTCAACGGAGATGGTAGAGCATTTCTTTATCTCGCTTGCCACAACCCTCAAGGCCAATATCCACCTTTCAATCCTTGAGGGAGAGAATACGCACCATAAGATCGAGGCTCTCTTTAAAGCGTTTGCCTATGCCATGAAGGCAGCGGTGGCCGTAACCGGCACAGAAATCCCCTCAACCAAAGGGCAGATTTGACTCTTTCCTTCGGCCAATGCAAAAGGGCCACCTCTTCAGGCAGCCCTTTTGTCATTTCAGACAGGCGTTGTTACAACCGCCTATTTTGCGTAGGCAACCGAACGTTTTTCGCGGATGATGGAGACTTTGATCTGTCCGGGATATTGCGCTTCGGATTCGATTTTGTGGGCAATATCGTGGGCAAGCACATCTGCCTGTGAGTCGCTGACATTATCGCCCTCAACAATGACCCTGATCTCCCTTCCTGCCTGCAAAGCGTAGGTTTTCAGAACCCCTGGAAATCCTTTGGCGATCTCTTCGAGACTCTCAAGGCGCTTTACATTACCATCAGCCGTAACCGCACCACGTGCACCGGGCCGCGACAGTGAAATGGTGTTGGCTGCGTCAACCAGATCGGCCAGTGGAGACTCTTTGTTGACATCACCATGATGTGCGGCAATGGCATTGAGCACCACAGGTGATTCGTTGAATTTTTTGATAAAATTCATGCCTGTGATAGCATGAGATTCGTCACTTTCGGGCAGTACAAGGCCGATGTCGTGCAAAAGACCGGCACGCTTGGCAAGCCGGGTATCAAGTTTGAGTTCGGAAGCCATAAGACCGGCGAGCATGGCAACCTCACGACTGTGCTGTAAAAGGTTCTGGCCGTAGACTGTGTGATATTTCATCTTGCCGATAAGCGAAATGATTTCGGTGGGCATATCCGAAATCTGCAGCGATGAGAGCGCCTCTTCACCAGCACTGATGATAACATCGTCAATCTCTTTTTTCGCATCTTCGTAGGCTTTTTCAATCGCCACGGGATGGATGATACCGTCAACAAGAAGTTTCTGGAGCGTCAGCTTGGCAAGCTCACGACGCAGGGGATCAAAGCAGGAGAGAATAACCACCTCGGGAGTATCATCAACAATGATATCAACTCCGGTTGCATTTTCAAACGCCTTGATATTGCGTCCTTCGCGGCCAATGATACGCCCCTTGAGTTCGTCGCTCTGGATGTGAACAACGGAGAGGGCATTTTCGGTAGCCTGCTCAAAAGAGATACGCTGAATGGCGGTCAAAAGCGTTTTTTCCGCCAGGCGTCCCGCTTGCTGCTCAGCCTCTTCATGAATCCGGTGAATGGTGTCAGTCGCCTCCTTCTTGGCCTCCGCAACCATATTGTCCATCAGCATCTGACGAGCTTCTTCAGCCTGAAGGTTGCTGATACTCTCAAGGCGCTGGTTCTGCTCAACAATAACTCGCTCAAGCTCCTGCGAACGCAGAATAACTGATTCTGTGGTCAGCTCAATCTCCTTGCGCTGATCCTGAAGTTTGCGCTCAATGTCTTTCACATCCTGGCCCTGTTTTTTCAGTTGAGCCTCCTTCTGCTGTGTCTGCTTCTGTAACTGGGTGTACTTGTTGTTTTTGATCACAACCTCCTGATCAAACTCCCGGCGCTTCTTTTTCCACTCCTGGTTTACCTCGCTGACCTTAAGTTCTTTGTACTCATTGGCCTCTTTCTGTGCCTCCTGTACAATCTGCACCGCACGCTCTTCGGCTTCAAGCACCTTGGTCGTTCCGATCCGTTCGAGAAAATAACGCCCAATCAAAAAACCCGCTGCAAAAAAAAGAACTGACGCAAAAATAATTAAAATCAGGTTTATAACTATACCCATTAAACTACCTCCATTTTCATGCACTCATACGCAAGGATGAGGCACCGTTTTAAACAAAAAAACCGCACCACGATTGAAGTGCGTAAGATTCAAGAACCCGTGTTACACGGTGGGTGCCTCCTTCCGTTTTTTTGCGTCCAATGGAGCAATGCTTCCATCGCTCCTGAAAAGAACCGACCCGATAAAGGCCAGAACATTCAGCAAGGCCTGCAATCAAAAAGAAGAGTTCGGCTCCCTGTTTTTTGATGTTAGTTCTTTTACTTACAATCACCCCAACCAACTGGCGCGGATATTTCTTCTCTCCCAATGTAACGGTTTATTGCAAATTTTGCCCGATAAAATCACTCAGCCGGGCAATATTCTGCTTCATCGACGCCATCTCCTCTTCGAGCTCAACCTTCTTTTCAGCAAAGGAAATTGCGGCAAGGACTGCCAGTTTGACCGCTTCAAATGTCGGGGCCTTTTCGGCAAAAAGCCGCATCGCCACATCAACATCACGGGCCGCCTTTTCGGTCAATTCCCGCCGCTCAACCCTTAAAGGATAGCTGTAACCATATACATTGACATCAATTTTTTCCATCGTCATACTACAAGGCCTGATTATTCCTGAGTTCCATCTCTATTTTCTGCAAAATCAGAACCAGCTTCTGTTTCACCTGCACTTTTTCTGCATAGTCAAGCGCTCCTACAGGAGTGCCCGCTGCATCCACGGCGGTTGAACCGACCGTTCCGGGCAACTTGTAATTCCTCAAAATATTCCGCAGACTTGAGAGTTCAGATCGCAATACATCATTCTCTTTCTGGCACTCATCCAACCGGGCAACAAGGAGTTCAATATTTTTCTCAAGGATGTTGAATTCACCCTTACCGTTTTGCCCATCAGAATTTAGCATAGAACAAAGAAAATCAGACTTGTCGAATTACCGCACCAAGCTTACTTTCGGCATTGCTGCCGACTTTCGAAAGAATATCGCTGATCCTTTCATCCTGCAATGTTCCCTTGTAATCAGCAATTTCGAGAGAGAGTGCTACACTGCGCTCCCCTCCATCCCCCTCGGGGCGCTCAAAAAGATCAAAAACAGAGACACTCCTGACAAAAGGGTCACTCGAACGCACAAGCTCAACGAGTGACTGAACCGAAACATCCGGTGGCAGAACAAGCGATATATCCCTCTGGACAACTGGAAATCTGGAAGGCGGCTCATAGGTGACCGTTGGATTGAAACAGCTTTCGAGCATTGCTACATCAATTTCGGCAATATAAACGTCCTGCCAAATATCAAATTTACCCAAGAGGTCTGAGCGAAGTTGCTGAACAATACCAAGCCTGTTCGAGCAACTCTTTCCCTTTTCTGTCAACGTCACATCAATGCTGACAGAGTTCCCATTATAAATATTCACCGCTGATTTATCAAGTAAATTCA
>CAIXCO010000127.1 GCA_903917955.1 uncultured Chlorobiaceae bacterium
CGACCAGCTTCGCGGCGAACTCTATGCAACCGTGACCTTCTAAGTCACCGCTTCAACTCTCAACATGGAAAGCCGCAGGCGACTGCGGCTTTTTTTTACCTTAGCATCCCTAAATAGCTATTTTTGTTGCACAGGTTCCAATCCTGCTGATAACAATTGAAACATTACCTATTTTTCACGATATTGGGAGAGAATCCTTAATAGCGTGTGCAAACAGAGAACTCCCGTTATACTGCAATGGTGAGATCTGTTCCTTTTTATTTGAAGTTCAGTTTTTCGTATTGAAGACCCGGCTTGCGCGTGCAAGCACAATAAGTGTCTGACTGGAAGACCAGTTGTACTGTTCTTTTTACTAATACGTCATAATATTTAATTATTCCAATAACTTAAATACAACAGCGGTACTATGATTACCATTAAAAAAATCATCTGCCCGGTTGACTTTTCCGAATTGTCGCGCAAGGCGCTGCAGTACGCCAACGAATTTGCAAGGCTCTCCAACGGAAAAGTCTTTCTGGTCGGCGTTATCGAGAACGACCCAACCATCACCTATTCTCGTGGTCTTGAAAAAGATCGTGCTGAAGAAGAACAGAAACTTGTTGCACTGATCGAAGAGGAGAAAATGGCTGGCATTGTGGCCGATTATGTCATCTACGAAGGATTTGCCGAAGAGTGCATTCTCGACTATGCAAAACGGCAGGAGGCTGACGTCATTATCATGGGCTCACACGGGCGCCGTGGCCTGAAACGCATGATCCTCGGAAGCGTTGCTGAGCATGTCATCCGGCGTGCCCCTTGCCCGGTGCTTGTTGTCAAAGAGAATGAGCATGAGTTTATCGATTAAAAGGGCGCAACACAAATGAGTTATTTGCATTACATTTTTTTCTAAACAATCAAAGAAAACTTTTATGGCACAAAATGTCAGAAACGTTTCCCAAACCGAAGAGGTCTCAAGCACCCGCAGGGTTATTGCGGCTTCCTCGGTAGGGACGCTCATTGAGTGGTATGACTTTTATATTTTCGGTACGCTTGCGAAAATCATTTCTGAACAGTTTTTTCCAAAAGACAATCCGACGGCGGCACTGCTTGCCACTCTGGCGACCTTTGCGGCAGGCTTTGTAATCAGGCCCTTCGGCGCACTCTTCTTCGGGCGCCTTGGTGACCTTATCGGACGGAAGTACACCTTTCTTGTGACCCTGGTGATCATGGGCGGCTCCACCTTTGCAATCGGTCTTGTTCCCGGCTATAAAACGATCGGCTTTTTTGCTCCAGCGATTGTCTTCATTTTACGGCTGCTGCAGGGTCTTGCTCTTGGAGGTGAGTATGGCGGTGCGGCCACTTATGTAGCCGAACACTCTCCAGCTGGCCAACGGGGCTTCTGGACCAGCTTTATTCAGACAACAGCAACCTTGGGTCTTTTTCTGGCACTCGGTGTTATTCTTGTTGTCCGTCAGACGCTTGGTGTTGAAACCTTCTCTGACTGGGGATGGCGCATTCCGTTCATCCTTTCAGCACTCTTGGTCGGAGTTTCGGTATTTATCCGCATGAGGATGTCGGAATCACCGATGTTTGTGAAGATGAAAAAAGAGGGCAAAACCTCCGCAAACCCGCTGGCCGAGAGCTTCAAGCAGAAGGATAACCTGAAAATGGTACTGATTGCCCTTCTTGGTGCAACCGCTGGTCAGGGTGTAGTATGGTACACCGGTCAGTTCTACGCACTCTCCTTTTTGCAGAATGCCTGTAACGTTGAATTTGTGCAGAGCAACGTGATCATTTCGATCGCCCTGCTTATCGGCACACCATTCTTCATTGTCTTTGGTGCGCTTTCCGACAAAATCGGACGAAAGTACATCATGATGGCCGGTATGCTTATTGCGGTCATCTCCTACAAGCCTATTTACCAGGCAATGTATGACGAGGCTGCACTGAAAACAAAAGTTGAGATGGTTGATAAAACTACCGTCGAAACCAAAGAGGCTGTCAAAGGCACCGACAACGTCACCACAACCGTGACGAAGAAAACTTATGAAGATGGCACAACCTACAAAGAGACCGTCAAATTAACCGTACCGATCGATCTGGTAAAAAAAGCTGAACTTGCGGCTGCCGACAAACTGAAGCCAGAGACAAAAAAGGAGGTAACCCTTCCCCAGAACTCTTACTACAAGATGATTGGCTTTGTCTTGATTCAGGTTATTTTTGTCACCATGGTCTACGGCCCGATTGCTGCGTTCCTGGTTGAAATTTTCCCGACCCGCATCCGCTACACCTCGATGTCATTGCCTTACCATATCGGCAACGGCGTCTTCGGCGGCCTGGTGCCGCTTATTTCAACCCGTCTTGTTGAAGCAACCCGTCCGGCACCAGGCCTTCCGCCTGCAGATCCACTTGCCGGCCTCATGTACCCGATACTGATTGCAAGCGTAAGCTTTGTAATTGGAATGCTGTACATCTCCAACAAAACCAACAACATGGACGTTGAATAACCAAGAACCATTTAATTTCATCCATTATGTCAGCAATAAAAAAGATGTTCGGGATTCTCTGGTCACTCATGGGGGTAGGTATCATCCCCTTGGTGATCATGCAGGCCATGAAAGAGATTGCCGCAAAACCCAGTGAAGAGAACTGGATTTTCTGGTCGATCGTCATTGTCGTCCTTATGCCTATTATCTCATTCAGTCTCATTATCTTTGGGGTGTTTGCGCTGAAAGGTGAGTATGACGTGCTTGAATAGCCATTAAAGCACACACCTGTTCTTTTTTCTCAAGGAAAAGCCGCATCTTTCGTGCGGCTTTTCCTTTTTTGGGGAAAAGAGAAAAACCAACCCCCTTTGACCGATGGATATTCAGGATGACGCCGCAGAGCGCACCGACATAAAAAAAGCTCTGGCTGAAAAACTTGCCACGCTACCTGCCTCTCCAGGTGTCTATCAGTTCAAAAATGCAAGTGGCAGGGTAATCTACGTCGGCAAGGCAAAAAACCTCCGCAACAGGGTTCGCTCCTATTTCAGAAACCGGCAGCAACTCTACGGTAAAACCCTGGTACTGGTCACCCATATTGCTGATTTCGAGCTCATTATCACCTCTTCGGAGGTCGAAGCGCTGATTTTGGAAAACAACATGATCAAGGAGTTGAAGCCGCGCTACAACGTGAACCTCAAGGACGACAAAACCTACCCCTACCTTGTCATCACCAACGAGCCGTTTCCCCGCATTCTCATCAGCCGCCAGCGAAGAAAGGATGGCTCGACATGGTTCGGCCCCTATACTGAATCCCGTCAGCTCCACTCCATCCTTGACCTTATCGGCTCCATTTTTCCTCTGCGAAGCTGCAAACATCGCCTGAGCGAGGAGAATATTACGGCAAAAAAATACAAGGTTTGCCTCGACTACCACATCCACAAGTGCAAGGGAGCGTGTGAAGGACGGCAGCCGGAAGAGGAGTATCTCCTTATGATCGAAGAGATTATTCGTCTCCTGAAGGGCAAGACCTCCACCATGATACGCTCGCTCACCAGCTCCATGCAGCTCTTTGCCAGCGAGCTGAAGTTCGAGCAGGCTGCGGAGATAAAAACGCAACTGGAGAGCCTGAAGCGTTACGCAGAAAAGCAGAAGGTGGTGGCGGGTGATGGTCTCGACAGGGATGTTTTTGCGGTTGCCACCGGAGAGGAGGATGGCTGTGGCGTCATCTTCAAAATTCGGGAGGGCAAACTGCTCGGCTCGCAGCACATTTACATGAACAACACTGCGGGAGAGAGCAACGCCGGACTTCAGGCAAGGGTGATGGAAAAATATTATCTCGAAACCCTTGAGCTTGTGCCTGATGAAATTCTGCTTCAGGAGACTCTTGGTGCCGACGAGGAGGAGACGCTGAGAGCCTTCATCCAGGAAAAACAGCGAGAGGAAGGGACGGAGAAAAAGATAATCCGATTTGTGGTGCCTCAAATTGGAGAAAAGGCCCAACTGGTCGAGATGTGCCGCCAGAATGCCCGCCACCATCTGGAGGAGTACCTGATCCAGAAACAGAAACGGGGCGAAGCGGTGCGCGAGCACTACGGCCTTACCGCCCTCCGCGAACTGCTCCATCTGCCGAAACTCCCCCAGCGGATTGAGTGTTTCGATAACTCCCACCTTCAGGGCACCGATTATGTGAGCTCGATGGTCTGTTTTGAGAAGGGTAAACCCAAAAAAGCGGATTACCGGAAATTTAAAATGACGAGTTTTGAAGGGTCAGATGACTATGCTGCCATGGAGGAGGTGATCCGGCGGCGCTACAGCGGCTCTCTTGCAACCGCACTCCCCTTGCCTGACCTTATTGTGGTCGATGGCGGCAAAGGGCAGGTCAATACCGCGTTTCACACCCTGACTTCTCTCGGAATCTCCATCCCCGTTATCGGTCTGGCGAAACGTCTTGAGGAGATCTTTACACCGCAGGCCAGCGACCCCTTTAATCTGCCAAAGACCTCGCCGGCACTCAAACTGCTCCAGCAACTGCGCGATGAGGCACACCGTTTTGCCATCACCTATCACCGTCAACTGAGATCGGAACGAACCCTTAAAACCGAACTTACGACGATCAAGGGAATTGGTGAAAAGAGCGCATTCATGCTGCTTGAGCGCTTCGGCTCCGTTGATGGTGTGGCCCGGGCAACCCTTGAGGAGCTGACGGCGGCGGCAGGTAAAAAAACAGCGGAGGCTCTCTACCATTTTTACCATCCGTAAATATTCCCTTTCGCACCCCTGCCCGCGCTCCGGACTGTTTTTGTTAAGAAAATTCTGTTATATTTGCTCTTGTGTACCGCGACGCACTGAACTGAAGAAACTCTTTACGATTGCTTATGAATGTGCCTGATTTTTTCGACGATAACCGCCATTACCCAACGGGTGCATCAGGAAAAGAACAGCCCGACCTTGATGGTCTTGATTCGATGTTTGATTCGGAGGATCTGCTTGAGCGGATCGTCCAATATAATGAAGAGGGGTTCCAGCTTGAGGCGCTTGCCGTTGCGCGTCGTCTTGCTGAAATAGCACCCTCGAACACTGAGAGCTGGTTTTACCTTGGCAACTGCCTGACCCTCAACGGCTCTTTTGAAGAGGCTCTCGAAGCCTTTCAAAAAGCTTCAGTCTTCAGCCCGATGGACAGCGAAATGCGCCTGAATCTGGCGCTTGCCTGGTTCAACACCGGCGACCACGAGGAGGCGATCAAGGAGCTTGACGATATGATTGTTGATTCCTTGATTGAAAAGGAGTACCACTACTACAGGGGTATCATTTTGCAGCGACTTGAGCAGATTGAAGAAGCAGAATCGAACTTCGAATACGCCCTTACGCTTGATACAGAGTTTGCTGATGCGTGGTATGAGCTTGCCTACTGCAAGGATGTACTTGGCAAGCTTGAGGAGAGCACCGCATGCTACCGAAAAACGCATGATTATGACCCGTACAATATTAATGCATGGTACAATAATGGTCTTGTACTGAGCAAAATGAAGCGCTACGACGAGGCGCTCGACTGTTACGACATGGCCATCGCCATTTCCGATGATTTCAGCTCAGCCTGGTATAACCGGGCAAACGTCTTGGCCATTACCGGGCGTATTGAGGAGGCGGCTGAGAGCTATCTGAAAACACTGGAGTATGACCCGGACGATATCAACGCCCTCTATAACCTTGGCATAGCCTACGAAGAGCTTGAGGAGTACACCGAGGGTATTATCTGCTACCGCCGCTGCATTGAGCTGAGCAGTGATTTCGGTGACGCATGGTTTGCCCTTGCCTGTTGCCACGAAGCGCTTGATGAGTACGAAGAGGCATTTACAGCAACCAGGGAGGCTTTGAAGTTAGCGCCCGAGAGCATCGAGTTCCTGCTGCTCAAGGCGGAGATCGAGTACAATCTGAACGATCTTGAAACCTCCATTGCGACCTACCAGCAGATAATGACGCTTGATCCTGAAAATCCGCAGATATGGGTCGATTTTGCCATCGTGCTCCGGGAGGCTGGCCAGATTAATGCCTCCATTGATGCGCTGCAGCAATCACTGAAGCTTCAGCCGCTGTCGGCCGATGCCCACTTTGAAATTGCCGCCGCCTATTTTGCCATGGGCGACAAGCTTAGTACACTCAAGGCGCTCAGCAAGGCATTCAAAATTGACCCGGAAAAGAAAGAGCTGTTTCAGAGCACCTTTCCGGAGCTCTATCAGCAGGATTCCGTCCGTCGGATGCTCGGAATTGCATGAAAAGAGCGACAAAAATCCTCGGCCTTATTGGTCGTGCCGTTGACTATTCATACTCGCCGCTCATCCATAACAGGGCGTGCGAGCTGCTTGGGCTTGAGTACCACTATACCATCTTCAATATTGCAGAGCCCTGCATGATCGGTGATGCCCTTCGCGGGGCAAAAGCACTCGGAATTGCAGGGTTCAACGTCACCATCCCTTATAAAAAAAACGTCGTACCCTTTCTCGACGCCCTCTCCGAAGAGGCAGCCTCCATTCGAGCGGTCAACACCATCGTCAACGAGGGGGGAAAACTGATCGGTCACAACACCGATATTGCCGGATTTGCCGCACCCCTTCTGCCTTACCAAGAGAGCATAAAAGGCAAAACCCTCTCCATTTTTGGCGGCGGTGGAGCGGCACTGGCGGCCATCGAAGCGTTTAACCGCTTTTTTGCTCCAAAAGAGATTCTGCTCTTTGTGCGTAACCCGGAGAAAACCCGCGCGCTGCTTAAAGAGAGTAGCAATCACAATCTCACGATACTCCACTCAAGCAATCCCGAAAAAGTGAGAGAGTGCCGCGTTGTTGTCAATGCCACGCCCATCGGAACCAGAGGCAATAACGGCTCTCCCCTCCACCTGGATCGGGAGCTGCTCCATTCCGGCCAGATTGTTTATGACATGGTCTACAACCCTCTTGAAACTCCCCTCCTGCAGGCAGCAGAGCAGGCTGGAGCCATAACCCTGTCGGGCATTGAGATGCTGATCGGTCAGGCCGAACGCTCATTCACCCTCTGGACTGGTATGCAGATGCCGACCGCCGCCATAAAAGAGGCACTTCTGCAAGAGATTCAACAACAATAACCCACTCTCAGCCCCAAGGGCATTTCGACTCATGAAACTCTTTTTCTCCCTTATCCTTCTCGTCATCACCCTTGACCAGTGGACAAAAAAACTTGCCATCACCTTTCTTCGCGATGGAGTGCAAAACATCACCATCATCCCTGACTTTTTTTCCCTCACCTACGCAGAAAACAAGGGCGTGGCCTTCGGCCTTGAATTTGCTCCACCAGCAGTGCTCCTCCTCCTGACCGGCCTCATCACGGCAATCGTACTCTTTTATGTCATCCGCTCAAAAAACCGGAGCGCTCTTTTTCTACTCCCCTTTGCTCTTATTACTGGCGGTGGGATTGGCAACATGATTGACCGAATAAAGATCGGTCATGTTGTTGACTTCATCTATTTCGATCTCTACCACGGCCATGTTTTTGGCACGTACCTCTCTTTATGGCCTATTTTCAATATTGCAGATTCAGCCATAACCATCGGCGCCTGCATATTGATCCTCTTTCATAACAGGCTCTTTCCCGTTGAGAGCCCAAACGTGAAAAGCGATGTTCGTTGATATCCACTGCCACCTCTCATTCCCAGAGTTCGACAAGGATCGGATCGAGGTGATCAATCGCCTGACCGAAGAGGGTGTCGGGCTGCTTATTGATCCGGGTGTTGATGTTGCCTCAAGCAAAAAATCGATTGCACTGGCCCGCGACTTCGACTTTATTTACGCCAATGTCGGCCTTCACCCCCATGAAGCCACCCTCCCTGTTGAAGAGAGCGTGTTTGAGGAGCTGCTCACGCTTGCCCGCTCGCCGAAAGTGGTTGCCATAGGAGAGATCGGCCTCGACTATCACTACCCGGAGCATAACCGCCCTGCCCAGCAAGAGGCATTCCATGAAATGCTGAAGATGGCCCGCTCGCTCGACATGCCGGTCGTTATCCATTGCCGCGATGCGTGGGAGGATATGCTGCGTATCCTCTCCGAAGAGAGCCATTCCTCCATGCGTGGCGTGATGCACTGCTTTTCGGGCGACACCCTTATCGCTGCCGAGTGTCTCCGCAAGGGGTTCAAGCTCTCAATTCCAGGCACGGTAACCTACAAGCGCTCCCTCTTGCCTGATGTTATAAGAGCCGTTTCACTTGATGATCTCTTCACCGAGACCGATGCGCCTTACCTTTCGCCCGTACCATACCGGGGCAAACGAAATGAACCTGCCTGGGTGAGCGCCGTCACGACGGCCATTGCCCGTATCAGGGAGATCTCACTCAAAGAGGCGGCGGAAGGCATTGCAAAGAATAGCGTTGAATTGTTTCAATTACCGGGTTGACCATATTTTGAAAATCACGCAAACTTGCTTAGGTTAGTGGCCGACCGTAACCGATGCAGCAACCATAACTACGAGCCATGAACGACATACAGACCACCACTCCCGTCCAGAAGAGTGTAAAACCATCGACAGAGGACAATTTTCTCTACATTGCCATCAAGTATAAATCGGCAATTATCGGCGCACTCATTTTTCTCGTCTGCCTCGGAGCAGGGAGCTTTTTCTGGATGCGCCAGCAGCAGACAAGGGAGCTTGAAGCTGCGCTGCAACTCTCAAGAATCGCACCCGTTCTTGACCGTGGAGAGTACCAGATTGCCATCAACGGTGATGGAAAAATTGCCGGACTGAAAAAAATTGCTGATCAATATGCCGGAAAATATACCGGCACATCGAGTGGTAATATGGCCAATCTGCTGCTTGCCAATGCCTACTACTCCCTCAATGAGTTTGACACGGCCTTGAACATCTTTAAAACGATCTCGATCAAAAACGACGATCTTGCCGCTGCCGCCCTGGCTGGAGCCGGTGACTGTTATGTCGGCAAAAATCAGTTTGTGTCGGCGGTCGAAAGCTATCAGGATGCATCAAAAAAGGCTGAAAACCGTGCGCTGAAAGCGCTCTACCTCACTCATGCCGCAAACGCTTTCCGGCAGGCAAAGCAGCTTGCAAAGGCGGCTGAACTCTATACAAAAATTATCGCCGACTACCCCGGCACATCAGGAGCGGCCAGTGCGCAGCGCGCTCTCTGGCAAATTTCCGGAATCCTTTAAGAAGCAGCAACCATTATCTAAATACATTTCAGTATGCCCGAACAGTTTATTATCAAGACAAGCCTTGGCGACATTACCATCAGCCTCTACGACGATACCCCGCTGCATCGCGATAACTTCGCCAAACTCGTCGGCGAAAGCTACTATGACGGCATCCGTTTTCACCGGGTCATCGAAGGGTTCATGATCCAGACCGGCGATCCCCTGTCACGCCATGAAGAGAAGCGCTCCCTGCATGGTACCGGTGGCCCTTCGACCCGTATCCCGGCAGAAATCAAACATTCGAACAAAAAAGGGACACTTGCTGCGGCAAGAGACAACAATCCACAGAGAGCCTCATCCGGCAGCCAGTTCTATATCAACCACGCTGACAATGGATTTCTTGATGGCCAGTACACCGTCTTCGGCGTCGTTGAAGCCGGTATGGATGTAGTTGAAAAAATCGCCGCAGTCAAGACCGATCCCAACGACAACCCGCTTGTTCCGGTCGTCATAGAATCGATCGTTGCAGTAGCAAAGTCCTGAAGGCTAAAGCAGAGATGGAGAGCATTGCAGCCAACATAGAGTGTATTCAGGAGCAAATCACAGCAGCCTGCATTGAGGCGGGCCGCAACAGGGCCGAGGTGCGTCTGATCGCCGTATCAAAAACACACCCCGCCTCTTTTATCAGGGAAGCCTTCGATTCCGGCCAGATTGAGTTTGGGGAGAGCTATGTGCAGGAGTTTTTGGAAAAGTACGACGACCCAGAGCTTGAAAATCAGGGAATCGAATGGCACTTTATTGGCCACCTGCAATCAAACAAGATTCGCTCGATTATCGGCAAGGTGAGCCTCATTCACGGCATCGACAAGCTCTCAACGGCTGAAGAACTCTCAAAACGGGCCCTCCAGCACAACCTGCAGGTCAACTATCTTCTTGAAGTCAACACCTCCGGCGAAGCATCCAAGTACGGAATGGCGCCGGAGGAGCTTCTTTCAGTGGCAGAAGATCTCTTTTTGCTCCCCAACATCACCCTCCGGGGTTTGATGACTATCGCCTCACCGGAGAGAATCAGGGCTCAGGAGGAGTTCCGCCAACTGCGTATGCTGCTTGAAGCGCTGAAAGACATTGCACCCGATCCATCACAACTTTGCGAGCTTTCCATGGGTATGAGCGGCGACTTCAGGGAGGCCATTCATGAGGGGGCAACCATGATCCGTGTCGGTACGGCAATCTTCGGCTGGCGGTGAGTGCGATGGCTTCCTGACCAGCTCAAACGCTTTTTGTTTACAATTTTGTCAATTAACCTGTAAAAAAAACCATCATGATCTCACAGAAGGCAAAAATTCAGGAAGCAGTCGCCTTTATCAGAAAAAAAACATCCCTCGACTACCCTGTCGGAATTGTTCTGGGAACAGGCCTCGGCGCGCTTGTCAAGGAGATTGATATCGATTTTTCCCTCGACTACAGTGATATTCCCAACTTCCCGGTTTCCACGGTTGAAACCCACCAAGGCAAACTGATTTTCGGAACCCTTTCGGGCAAAAATGTTGTGGCCATGCAGGGTCGCTTTCACTTCTACGAAGGCTACTCCATGCACCAGATTGTCTTTCCGATCAGGGTTATGAAGCATCTCGGTGTCAAAATGCTTGGCATCACCAACGCCTGCGGTGGCTTGAATCCGGCCTACAAAAAAGGCGAAATCATGCTGATCGACGACCACATCAACCTGCTTGGCACCAACCCGCTTATCGGGCCAAACGACCCTGAAATCGGCTCACGCTTTACTGACCTCTGCGCGCCTTACTCTCCCCGCATTCTTGCCCTTGCCGAGCAGGTAGCCCTCGACCACAGAATCAAGGTGCAGCGTGGCGTTTATGTCGCACTTTCCGGCCCCTGCCTTGAAACCCGTGCTGAATACCGCATGTTACGCATCCTTGGCGCCGATGTCGTCGGCATGTCAACCGTACCGGAGGTAATCGCCGCCGTCCACCAGGGAACTGAAGTCTTCGGTATGTCGATCATTACCGACGAGTGCTTCCCCGACTGCCTCAAATCGGTCAGCATCGAAGAGATCATCGAGGTCTCCAACCATGCCGAACCAAAAATGACCTCCATCTTCAAGTCTATTGTAGCAAACCTTTAATCGTAACAAACACCTATGATAGACGCCATATCGTTCAAAGAGAGCACGCTTCACTACCTCGACCAGCGTTATCTTCCGCTCAAGGAGAATTACGTTGCAACAAAAGATTACCTGGAGGCCATAGAAGCAATCAAGACACTTGCCGTGCGTGGCGCACCACTGATTGGCGTTGCCGCAGCCTACACCATTCTCCTCGGCATCAACAGCTTCAAGGGCACGAAGGAGGAGTTTCCCCCGTTTTTCAAGGCGCTTGTTGCAGAAGTTGAAGCATCACGCCCGACCGCCGTCAACCTCTTTTTTGCGGCGGCCCGGATGAAAAAGGTCTATAATGAAAATTTTGAGGCCGACACGCTCGAAGCGCTCTTTGCAAAAATGACTGCCGCCGCTTGCAAAATTCATACCGATGAAATTGCCAACTGCGATGCCATGTCGCGCCACGGTGTTGAGCAGATCAAGGCTGACCTGGCCCACATCCTCAAAACCCGCAAGCTCAACGTTTTGACCCACTGCAACACCGGCACCCTTGCCTGCTGTGGCACAGGTTCTGCGCTTGGCGTCATCCGACTTGCCTGGCAGGAGGGGCTGATTGAGCGCGTCATCACCTCCGAAAGCCGTCCACTGTTGCAGGGACTTCGCTTAACGGCCTGGGAACTTGAGCATGATGGCATCCCCTTTGTCTCTATCTCAGACTCCTCATCGGCATTTCTGATGCAGCGTGGGATGATTGATTTCGGTATTGTTGGCGCTGACCGGATTGCCGCCAACGGCGACACGGCCAACAAAATCGGCACCTGTGCCCACGCCATCAGCGCGTTCCATCACAACCTGCCCTTCTACATCGCCGCGCCGGTATCAACCATTGATATCACGATTCCTGACGGCACCTGCATCCCGATTGAAGAGCGCAACGCCGATGAGCTGAGAACCATTTTTGGCACACAGGTGGCCTCACCGACTACACCGGTGCTCAACTACGCCTTCGACGTCACCCCCGGCAAACTCTTGAGGGGAATCATCACCGATAAAAAGGCGGTTGTTGGTGATTATGTTACAGGACTTGCTGCGTTGATGGTGGAGTAAGCACTGAACGTTCTGCAAACGCACGATCAGAGAGGCTCACCGGAACTTTCGAGTTCCTGGTGAGCCTCTTTTTTACGCGTACTC
>CAIXCO010000128.1 GCA_903917955.1 uncultured Chlorobiaceae bacterium
GGCACTATCGCTCCGGTGGCGGCCCGGCAGGTACTCGCCTCGACAGGGCAGATCAAGCTGATCAGCACCTACAACGAGCTCTTTGCGGAGCACGGACTGGTGACGGCGCAAATCCTTGTCACCAAGAGCGATTTCAGCGACCGCCTGCACTACCTCAATATGCAGACCTGCTTCAGCTCCCTCTTGCAGCAGAATATCATTCCCGTCGTTAATGAGAATGATGCCGTTTCGGTGACCGAGCTGATGTTTACCGACAATGATGAGCTCTCCGGCCTTATTGCCTCCATGATGGATGTTGAGGGATATATTATTCTTTCACATGTTGATGGTCTCTTCGACATGCAGAGTGGCAACGGCACCATCATCCCGGTTATTGACCCCTCGACCAAACACTTTCATCAGTATATCCAACCGGGAAAATCTGAATTCGGTAGAGGAGGAATGCTGACCAAGTGCCACATCGCACAAAAGCTCTCACGACTCGGTATCACCGTTCATATCGCCAACGGACGCACTCCCGATATTCTCCTCTCGATTCTGGAGGGAGAGCAAAACGGCACAAAATTTTTGCCGCAAAAAGCAACCCACGGCCCGAAACGGTGGATTGCCAACAGCGAAGGGATGGAAAAGGGTGCCGTCACGGTCAACATGGGCGCTGAAATGGCGCTGGTGGCCGGAAATCGCGCCAACAGCCTGCTGCCGGTCGGTATTGAGTCAGTTGAAGGACGATTCCTGAAGGGCGATATTATCAAGATATGTGCCACAGACGGAACGATCATCGGCTATGGCATGGCGCAATACAGCTCTGAAAAAACGTTGGCAATCATGGGTCAGCAAGATCAAAAACCCCTGATTCATTACGATTACCTTTATATAACCTCCTGAACTCCGTCCAGCATGAAGGAAACGATAACGAAACAGCTCCGCGCCGTCCAGCAGGCAAGCCGGGAGATCATCACCCTCACTGATGAAGCAATCAACCGCCTGCTCTGCGCCCTTGCCGACAGCATACCCGCTCACCAGGAGGCCATTCTCCAGGCCAACCAGAAGGATATCGAACGGATGGACCCGGCTGACCCGATGGTTGACCGGCTGCTGCTCAATGCCTCGCGCCTTGACGCCATTGCTGCTGACATCCGTAATGTGGCCTCACTCCCCTCTCCGCTCGACTTCCTGCTTGAAGCGCGTGTGCTGCCCAACGGCCTCAACCTGAAAAAGGTGACCGTTCCCATTGGCGTTATTGGCATTATCTACGAAGCACGGCCAAACGTCACCTTCGACGTCTTCGCCCTCTGCCTGAAATCGGGCAACGCTACGGTGCTGAAGGGCGGAAGCGACGCCATGTATTCAAATATTGCCATTGTTGAGCTGATTCACTCCGTCCTGAAGGAGCACCAAATTAACCCCGACACCATCTACCTGCTCCCCGCAGAACGGGAGGCCGCCGCTGTCATGCTCAACGCCGTAGGCTACATCGACATGATCATCCCAAGAGGGAGCCAGAAGCTGATCGACTTTGTGCGCGATAACGCCAAGGTTCCCGTCATCGAAACCGGGGCAGGCATTGTGCACACCTATTTCGACAAAAGCGGTGATCTCGACCTCGGCAAGCAGATTATCTTTAACGCCAAAACCCGCCGTCCCAGCGTCTGCAACGCGCTCGATACCCTTGTCATCCACCGCGACCGTCTTGCCGATTTGCCTGCACTGGTGGAGCCGCTCAAGGAAAAGCAGGTCGTGCTCTTTGCCGATGAAGCGGCTTTTCTTGCGCTGCAAGGCTTCTACCCTGATACGCTGCTGAACCAGGCTGAGCCGGAGCACTTCGGTACCGAATTCCTCTCCCTGAAGATGTCGGTGAAAACCGTTTCATCCCTTGAAGAGGCGCTTGAGCATATTGCCCGCTACAGCTCACGCCACAGCGAAGCGATTATCTCGACCGACCCAGAAACAACGGCCATCTTCCTCAAACGGGTGGATGCGGCGGTGGTCTATGCCAACACCTCGACCGCATTCACCGACGGCGCACAGTTCGGACTTGGCGCAGAGATCGGCATCAGCACGCAGAAGCTCCACGCACGGGGGCCAATGGCACTGAAAGAGCTGACAACGTATAAATGGATTATTGAGGGGAGTGGGCAGGTGAGGGCGGTGTGATGATAAATCAAAGAAATTTATTGATTTTGTAATGGATTGAGCTATGAAAAATTTAAGCAAATACCCATTTGAAATTCGTCCTCTTTCAAAAGAAGAGGGTGGTGGTTATATGATTTCATGTACTGACTTTTCTGAATGTATTTCAGATGGCGAAACAATAGCAGAAGCCATTGAAAATGGTATGGATGCCTTGCAAGAAACGATTGCTGCCCTGGAAAGCCTGAAACTGCCTGTTCCAGAACCAGATAGTGGTGGTATGCACAGTGGCAAATTTATTGGCAGAGAGCCTTGGCAAACGCGAAACGGTGTAACGAAAAATTAATAATGCTCGAAGCAATAAACATCAGCAAATCCTACACTCTGCCGGGCAAAAAGAGCCTGCAAATTCTCCACGAAGTCAATCTCTCGCTTGGCGAAGGTGAGATGGTGACCATTATCGGGGCATCAGGCAGCGGCAAAACAACCCTGCTGAACCTGCTCGGAACGCTTGACACCCCCGACAGTGGCGAAATCCTTTTTGACAAGGAACTCCTCTTCAAGGATAAAAAATACACCCTCTCCCCAAAAGCACTGGCAACGTTCCGGAACCGGAAAATCGGCTTTGTCTTTCAGTTTCACCACCTTCTCTCCGACTTCACCGCCCTTGAAAATGTGGCGATGCCTGAATTCATCGCCACCGGCAAGCTTCCCCCCGCAAAAAAACGGGCTGGAGAGCTGCTGGCAAGCCTCGGCCTCTCGGAGCGCTTCGACCACCTTCCATCGGAGCTCTCCGGCGGCGAACAGCAGCGGGTCGCCATTGCCCGCGCCCTGATGAACAACCCGAAACTGATTCTGGCCGACGAACCAAGCGGCAACCTCGACAGCCAGAACAGCCGCATCCTTTATGAACTGATGGCCCGCCTGAGCAAAGAGCGCCGCACCTCCTTCATCATCGTCACCCACAATGAAGAGTACGCCGCCCTCGCCGACCGCTGCCTCCGCATGGAGGGCGGGCAGTTGCATCAGGCAGACGGTTAAACGCTGCGCAACTGATGTACATTTTTTTACCCCGATATCAGACGACTAACATTGCTCGCTGCCGGGGAGTGTATGATAGCACCTCATAAGTTTCACTCTTGCTTTTACCGCAAAAGATAGCTATCATTGATAATCATCTTTTGCGTTTTTATAAAGGAGAAAATATGGATACTGCACGCATTTTTCCATCCGGGCGAAGCCAGGCTGTCCGGTTGCCAAAGGAGTACCGGTTTCAGGGTACCGATGTTCTTATCAAGCATTTTGGTAACGGAGTTTTACTGTTGCCGATTGATAAATCATGGGCAATGCTCGAAGCGGCTCTGGAGGAGTTTGAACCGGGGTTTCAATTACAGCGAGAGCAGCCAGAAGAACAGAGTCGTGAAGAGATAGCATCATGAGCTACCTCCTTGATACCAATATCTGCATCTACATCATCAACGCACGGCCAGCGCATGTGCTTGAACGGTTCCGCCAGGAGAGTATTGGCACTATCGGAATTTCGGCCATTACCGCCGCTGAGTTGACATTTGGCGTTGTTAAAAGCGGTTCCGAAAAGAATCGACGGGCTCTTGAAATGTTTTTTGCACCACTTGAACTCTTTGCGTTTGATGCTTCGGCTATCTGGCATTATGGCGAAATACGGACAGAGCTTGAAAAGAAAGGAACGCCTATCGGGTCACTTGACACCATGATTGCGGCTCACGCCAAGGCGCTGAACGCGGTGCTTGTAACCAATAACACCAAAGAATTCAATCGAGTACAAGGATTAACCATTGAAAATTGGGCCGCACTATAAACCGCTGCAACCATGCCTGAAAAAGCAACACTGATAGCCAGGGGAACTTACGCTACGAACGGAAAACAAACCTCTGTTGAGAAACACTTCATTGAGGTTAACGGCTTCAATGTCCATTACCAGATAGCTGGCCAGGGAAAGCCGCTTGTTGTGCTGCTGCACGGCAGTTTTTTGAGTCTTCGCTCATGGCGTCTCGTGATGGATGAACTGGCGAAAACGGCAACGGTGCTGGCGCTCGACCGCCCCGCGTTTGGTTCTACCTCACGCCCTCGCTCATCAACGGCCACCGGGGTCAGTTACACTCCTGAAGCTCAGAGTGACCTGGTTCTTGCGCTGATAAAAAAACTTGGTTTCAGCCGTGCAGTGCTGATTGGCAATTCAACGGGTGGCACTCTCGCACTTCTGGCCGCACTGCGCCACCCGCAGCATGTTGAGGGTGTGGTACTTGTAGACGCCATGGTGTACAGCGGCTATGCCACCAGCGAGGTGCCTGCGCTCATAAAACCCGTTATGAAAGCGATGACCCCGCTTTTTTCGCGTATCATGAAGCTCCTCATCACCAAACTCTACGGACGGCTCCTGTATGGATTCTGGTATAACAAAGAGCGGCTTCAGAGCGATGTTCTGGAGGCGTTTCGCAATGACCTGATGACGGGCGACTGGTCGAGAGCCTTCTGGGAGCTGTTTGTGGAGACCCATCACCTCCATCTCGATGAGCGGTTGAAAAAGATCTCAATCCCCTCTCTCGTCATGACCGGTGAACACGATATCATGGTCAAAAAAGAGGAGAGCATCCGCCTTGCCGGTGAGCTTCCTGGCGCAGAACTGCTGGTTGTACCCGATTGCGGGCACCTTCCACACGAAGAGCAACCCGAAGTCTTCGTTGCAGCCGTAAAGAAATTCCTGAAAAGAGTCGTGTAGCGAGGATCGGTTATCGGCATGTTCAATATCAGCGGTGCCGTGGGCATCCTTGTCATCACTACGCTTGGAGGAAGGCTCTTCGACTCCATGAGCCCCAAGGCGCCGTTCATGGTTGTCGGCGCCATCAATGCTCTGGTCATGCTTGCCGGTATCGTTGTCCGCCTCAAGTTTCCCGGCAAAGCACCCGTAAGCGAACAACAGTGAACGGTCAGGTGCGCAGAAGCACGGCACAGATATGGTCAATCTCATCATCCTCAAGGTAGGGATGCATCGGAAGCGAAAAGATACGGCTGCTGAAATCTTCTGAAATGGGGAAATCTCCCGCTTTATAGCCGAGGAAATCGTAGGCCTTCTGGAGATGAAGAGGAATCTTGTAGTAGATCATCGTAGGAATTCCCTCCTGCTGCAACGCCGTCATGAGCTGATCCCGCTCCCTGGTTGATTCGGCAAGCACCGAATATTGGGCCCATGCGGAGCAATAGTCTTTCGGAATACGGGGAACGACAACCCTGCCATGCAGCCTATTGCTGTAGAGGGCAGCGATGCGCTGGCGTGACTCAAGCTCCTCGTCAAAAATGGTGAGCTTTTCGAGCAGCACAGCCGCCTGGATAGAATCAAGCCGTCCGTTGATACCGATACGGTCGTTGCTGTACTTGTCAACACCGCTGCCATGTACCCGTATTGAGCGCAAAAGGGTATCAAGCTCATCGTCGTCGGTAAAAATTGCTCCCCCGTCACCATAACAGCCGAGTGGCTTGGCCGGGAAAAAGGAGGTGGCCCCGACAAGGCCAAAACTCCCCGCCCTGCGCCCCTTAAAACTGCCCCCAAAACTCTGGGCCGCATCCTCAAGAATCCAGAGCCTGTAAGCGTCAGCAACGGCCTGCAAACGGTCATACTCCGCCGGGAGGCCAAAGAGATCGACAGGAATGATTGCCTTGGGTTTCAACCCCCGCTGCACGGCATCATCAACAGCAAAGCCAACAAGATCGGGATCCATATTGAAGGTACCGGGAGAGACATCAACAAAAACAGGAGTTGCTCCCACAAGGCTGATCACCTCGGCGGTTGCAACAAAGGTAAAAGGTGTGGTCAGCACAGCGTCCCCCGGGCCAACACATTTGGCGAGGAGAGGCATGAGCAGTGCGTCGGTTCCTGAAGAGCAGGAGACGCAGTGGCGTGAGCCAACATAGAATGCCAGGCGCGATTCGAGCTCAGTTACCTCCGGCCCCATGACAAACTGGCCACGATCCAAAATACCCTCAATGCGATGGAGAAGTGCTGTACGTATCCGCTCTTTCTGCGAAAGAAGATCAATAAACTGCATAACGGGTTACCTGATTAAAATTTGGAATGCCTTTTTGCTAAAATAGGGATTCATTTCATTCTTTTACACCATTTCTGTATATAAGCCCTTATGAAAAATGCCTGTGCGGCACAGTAACCTGGAAATTGACAATCAGCGAACGATGAGCTCCTTCTACTTTCTCGGTATCGGCGGTACCGCAATGGCGTCAGTTGCCGTCGCCCTCTCCCATGCAGGTCATGCCATCAGCGGCTCCGATACGCAGCTCTACCCTCCTATGAGCAGCTATCTTGACGACCACAATATCCGCTACTTCAACGGTTTTTCCGAAACAAACCTGCTGAGTGCCACACCGGATGTTGTTGTTGTAGGCAATGCGATAAGCCGGGGAAATCCGGAACTCGAATATGCCCTCAACCATCATCTTGAGCTACTCTCCATGCCGGAACTGGTACGCCGTCACCTCATTGGCAACAACACTTCCATTGTAGTGGCAGGCACCCACGGCAAAACAACCACCACCTCGCTGGTAGCCTGGCTACTTGAACATGGCGGTCTCAAACCGGGATTTCTGGTTGGCGGCATCCCCGAAAACTTCTCAATCGGCTGCCGCGCTTCGGGACGCAGCGGAGAGGGCTATTTTGTCACTGAGGGTGATGAATACGATACCGCCTTTTTCGACAAGCGGAGCAAGTTCCTCCTCTACCGCCCCGACATCGCCATCATCAACAATATTGAATTTGACCACGCCGATATTTTCGACTCCCTTGAGGATATCAAACGCAGCTTCCGACTTTTCGTCAACCTCATTCCCGAAAATGGCACACTGCTGGTCAACGGTGACGACAAGGTTGCCCTCGACATTGCTTCACGGGCATTCTGCAAGGTTGAACGATTTGGCATGACCACCGAGTCGGAGTGGAGCGCAAGCAACATAACGACCGACAGCGACGCGTCAACCTTTGAACTACTCTATCAGTGCACTCCTCAGGGAACCCTCCGCGTACCGCTCTTCGGTAACCACAACATCATGAATGCGATTGCGGCCATCGCTGCGGCAACCCACAGCGGCCTCCCCCTTGAAGCCATAAGGCACGCCATGCCCCTCTTCAAACGCCCGAAACGGCGCATGGAGATTGTCGGCACCTATCCACGCAACATCACGCTTGTTGAGGATTTTGCTCACCATCCAACCGCCATCCGCGTAACGCTCGAGGCTCTCGGAGAACTCTACGCCGGACGAAGGATTGTCACCTGTTTTGAGCCCCGCTCCAACACAACCACCCGGAACATCTTCCAGCAGGAACTTGCCGAGTGTTTCAATCCCGCCTCCATTGTTGTGATGGGAAAGGTGCACCGCCCTGAACGCTATGCGCCCGACAAATCGCTCAATACCGCACAATTAAAAAATGAGCTGGAACAGCAGGGAAAAACCGTCTTTCTTGCCGGAAAAAACGCAGCAAACTATCCCGACGATATTATGGAATTTCTTCAACCACTACTGAAAGAAGGAGATGTAGTTGTCCTGCTCAGCAACGGAAGTTTCGGCAACCTGAAAAATCTTTTAACAGAAAGTTTTCAAAAAATTTCCTGAATAATTCCAGTTTCAAATCTTATCTTGGAGTTTGTTTTTAGCCGCAAAAAAAGGATTTCTGCGGCCGTTTTTCAGGCAATTAATACTAACGAAGTACAATACCGGAACGAGATTATGGCAAAAGTGAAAGTCGGCATTAATGGATTTGGCCGCATCGGGCGTCTGGTTTTTCGCCAGGCATTGAACAACCCGAATTATGAAATTGTTGCAATCAACGACTTGTGTGACCCAAAGACCCTTGCACACCTGCTCAAGTATGATTCAACTCACAAGAAATTTCAGGGTGAAGTAAGTGTTGACGGCAGCAATCTTGTTGTCAACGGCAAAGTTATCACCATCACCGCACTGCGTGACCCCGCAACACTCCCATGGAAAGAGCTTGGATGCGACCTGGTTGTTGAGTCAACCGGCCTCTTCACCTCAAAAGAAGCTGCATCAAAGCACCTTACCGCAGGTGCAAAAAAAGTGATCATTTCTGCTCCGGCAAAAGACAAAATTGACGCAACCATCGTGCTCGGTGTCAATGGCAACTCCATCACCGGCCAGGAAGAGATCATCTCAAACGCAAGCTGCACCACCAACTGCCTTGCACCAATGATGAAGGTGCTCGAAGACAATTTCGGCATCGAAAAAGGGTTCATGACCACCGTTCATGCTTACACCAACGACCAGAACATCCTCGATCTTCCACACTCCGACCTTCGTCGTGCCCGTTCAGCCGCACTCTCAATCATCCCTACCAGCACCGGTGCTGCAAAGGCTATTGGCGAAGTTATTCCTGAACTGATTGGCCGCCTTGACGGTTTCGCCATGAGAGTTCCAGTACCAGATGGTTCCGTCACCGACGTTACCGCCATCCTCAAAAAACCGGCAACCAAGGCAGAGATCAACGCTGCGATGAAAATTGCTGCGGACGGCCCCATGAAGGGATTCATGGAATACTGTGAAGATCCAATTGTTTCACAGGACATCGTCGGCAACGCGCACTCTTGTGTCTTCGATTCGCTGCTCACCATGAGCTCCGGCAACCTCGTCAAGGTAGTTGGCTGGTACGACAACGAGCTTGGATACTCAACCAGAGTAACCGATCTGCTCGACATCTACTCGAAGTTTGTCTAAACAACACGCTTCAAAACGATGATTATAAAAAAAAGCGCTCTTTACGGGGCGCTTTTTTTTGTACTTTATTGCTTCATTACAACTCGACTACAATTCCAGTTCTGTGCTCAACCGAAACTATCCCTTTTTGTCATGACACATACTGCCGCTGCGCCCATGAAAGCCGTTATCCTCTTCGACAGCAAAACCTCTGGTGGATCAACCGAACAGCTCATCGACTCCATCGGGCGAAAACTTGCCGAAACAGGTGCCTACGTTGAAAAAGCCAAATGTAAAGCCACAGGCGATTACAGCTTCGTTAAAGAGTTTGACGTTGTCATTATGGGAGCCCCCATTTACTATCTGCTTGTAGCATCAGAACTGCTTGGTGCACTGCTCCAAAGCAACCTCAAAAGCTGCCTTCAAGGTAAAAAAATCGCCCTCTTTCTCACCTGCGGCAGTCCTGAACTGATGGCAAACCTGCTCTACCTGCCACAACTGAAACTCAACCTTATCGGCAGTACCATTATAGCCGAAAAGATTTTTTCTCCCGATCAGCTCTCCGATCAGAACGCCATCGCCGGCTATGTTGACGGGCTGAACAAAGCGTACCGGTCGTTGTAATCGAGAAGAGATGAAACAAAAAAATCGAGGAATGTCAAAAACTTGAAGATACTTGCAGGTTCAATACAATCTTTAAAAAATGCTTGGCGAAAGGTCATTCCGTAATTACGGATCGAGCATCGCTTGAATAATGAGCACCCTGGCTATTTTAATTACGGAATAAATCACTACGAAGCGCTTATTATGGGGCGCTTATTTTTGCACGATCACGTTAAAATATATAATTCTGTCATTTCGAACGTCAGTGAGAAATCTTGATTATTGTGCTGCAAGATTTCTCCTCACTTCGTTCGTCGAAATGACAAGGAGATAAGCCATAAACGGAACAATCAAAAGCAAATAAGAAAAGTCAAGGTTTTTACAGTATATGTGCTATATTGGAGGGTTTTTTCAATCACCTTGTCCGCCTGCACTCCTTTTCACGGAATGGTTTGATACGTTTACCCGCGTTCACCGGCACACCACCCAGTTCGACAAGCTTATTTTATATCATACAGATCATGACCAAGGAGTCATTTTTCAGCACATGGATTATTCAAAACAATCAATAGAGTTACACCTTCGTTCACGCGGCAAGATCGAAATCCGCTCAAAGGTCAGTATTACAACAAAAGAGGATCTCTCTCTGGCTTATACCCCGGGAGTGGCTGCTGTCTGCACCGAGATTGGCATCGACAAGCAAAAATCCTATACCTTGACCAACCGGGCTAACCAGGTTGCTATCGTCTCTGATGGTACCGCCATTTTGGGTCTTGGTGACCTTGGCCCTGAGGCTGCAATGCCGGTTATGGAAGGCAAAGCTATTATTTTCAAGGAATTTGCAGGTATTGATGCTATCCCGCTCTGCATCAACTCAACCGATGTTGAAGAGATCATCAAGTTTTGCAAAATGATTGAGCCAAGTTTTGCCGGTATCAACCTTGAAGATATTTCAGCGCCAAGATGTTTCGAAATTTTTGAGCGCCTTGAGGAAGAGCTTTCCATTCCGGTTTTCCACGACGACCAGGATGGTACTGCCATCGTCACTCTGGCGGCTATCATCAATGCCTGCCGAGTAACAGGACGCAATATCAAGGATCTCTCAGTTATCATCAATGGTGCCGGTGCTGCCGGTATTGCCATTGCAAGGCTCCTCATTCATGCACAGGTGAAGGATGTTGTGCTGGTTGATACGCAGGGCGCAATCTACGAAGGTCGTCCGGGCATGAACTCAATCAAGCAGGGAATTGCTGCAGTCAGCAACAAAGCAAAACATAGTGGCGATCTGCAAAGCACGATGGTCGGTATGGACGTTTTTGTTGGTGTCTCGATTGGCAACATTGTTACTCCTGAAATGGTTCAGGGAATGAACCCTGCACCGTTTATCTTTGCCATGGCCAATCCGGAACCGGAAATCATGCCTGATCTTGCCTACAAGGCTGGCGCCAGCGTTGTTGGTACGGGTCGTTCTGATCTGCCTAACCAGGTGAATAATGCTCTTGTTTTCCCTGGCCTTTTCAGGGGACTCTTTACAAGTGGCATTAAAAAAGTGACACCGGAGATCAAAATGGCCGTTGCGACCTCAATCGCCTGGTCCATTGACCCGACCCGCAATCACCTTATGCCAACAGCATTTAACAAAAATGTTGTACGCAATATTGTGGATGTTATCTCAAATCCTGATGCGGAGAGAAGCTACGCCGAGAATGAGCCTGAGCTGGAAGAGCTGGTACAAGCGCTGCTGAGCTGATAGAAGAAGCAATTTTCCTTCATAAAAAAAGGCCGGGGTTATTCACTCCGGCCTTTTTTTTGTTCTGCCCTCAAGAAGAGAGACTTAACTGAAAATATCGCGGGCTTTTTCAAAAAAGCCTTTGGCATTCTTGTCATTATGGGCCGAGGGTGAAATCCCTGACGATTTTTTCATCTCTTTCAACAGCTCCTTGTCCTGGTGCGACAACTCTTTCGGAACAAAGACGTTGACCTTCACATACTGGTCGCCTCTTGACGAACCTCTCAGATGACCGATTCCGTGTCCCTGTATGCGAAGCATAGTCTCAGGCTGCGTCGAGGGTGGGATGGTGAGCTTGACCGCTCCGTCAAGCGTCGGAACGTCAACCTTCGTGCCGAGAACAAGATCGGGAAAACTGACGGCAAGGTTATAAATCACATCGTCGCCGTTGCGGGAGAAGAGCTCGTGCGGAATCTCCTCGATCACCACAATGAGGTCACCGGCAGCACCACCCCTTGGCCCGGCGTTGCCCTGACCGCGGAGGGTAAGGTAATTGCCGTTTTCAACTCCAGATGGAACGGCAACCTTGACTGTCACTTCACCGATTTTTATCCCTTCACCGTAACAAGAGGTGCAGCGATCCTTGATAAGGCGCCCTTCACCGCCGCATGTCGGACAGGCAGCAACGTTGACAAACTGACCAAACATCGTCTTTGATACCTGCCGAACCTCTCCGCTGCCATGGCAGGTCTGACAATTCTCTGTTGCGCCTGACTTGGAGCCACTGCCGTTACACTCTTTGCAGGTAACCTGCCGTTTGATCTTCAGTGTCTTTTCAACACCCTTGGCAATCTCCTCAAGAGTCAGCTTGAGACGAATTTTCAGATCGGTGCCCGGAATACCCGCCGAAGCGCGTCTTCTGCCACCGCCTCCACCAAAGGCATCTTCAAAACCGAATGGAGAGCCGCCGCCGCCCCTGTTGCGGCCACTGAACATGTCGTTGAAGGCGCTGAAAATGTCGTTTAAATCGGCACCACCACCCGGCTGCCCGCCACCGGATGCGGCAGAAGAGCCAACACCGGCATGGCCGAACTGGTCGTAACGGCGTCGTTTGTCGTCGTTACTGAGCACTTCATAAGCTTCGTTCACATCCTTGAAGTGATCTTCGGCATCCTTGTTGTCGGGATTCTTGTCGGGGTGAAACTGCAAGGCGAGCTTGCGGTATGCCTTTTTTATCTCGTCCTTGGTAGCCGTCCGGCCCACACCAAGCACCTCGTAATATTCTTTCTTCATAATAAGAGCTGCAAATTTACTTGTATGTCGTTCATTGTAAAAAAAGTACCCCTACCGGGCAACGATGACCTTGGCATGGCGAATCACCTTCTCTCCCAGCAGATAACCTGTCTGGTACTCGTCGATAATCATCTCCGGCTCTGCTTCAGGGTGATCGATCTGGGAGATGGCTTCATGGAAGTTCACATCAAGCTTCATCCCCTTCGACTCTATTGCCTTGACCCCTTTTTCAGAAAGCCACTTTTCCAGATTTTTTTTGACCATCTCCACACCCTCAATATAGGGACGCGCTTCACCGGCCTTTTCACTATCCACGGGAGCATAAGCAAGGATACGTTTGACATCATCAACAACCGGAAGCAGCCCTCTGATTACATTCTCAAGAGCCCTCGAAGAGGCCATCATTGCCTCGCGCTCCTTCTGCTTGCGGAAATTCTCGAAATCTGCCGCTTTGCGCAACAGCTCGTCGCGATACTTGCCCACCTGCTCTTTCTGCTGGTTCAGCTCACTCTCGAGTTCGGCTATTCTTGCTGCCGCAGAGTCGATCGGCGGTGCTGATTGCCCCTGCGACCACTCCACGGTGCTGAATACATCATCCTGAAATTCACCGCTTTCTGTGATCTCCTCCGGAGACTCCTTAGGGTTCTCTTGCTCGTCCATTGCTCTCTTTGTCATTAAAATTACGTTACTTGTAGTTAGTTTGCGCCCGATAGCGTTGCTGAAAGGCTGTCGGCCATATAATTGAGCACACGCACGGCGTGTTCATAATCCATTCTTTTCGGCCCGAGAATCCCGAGTTTTCCAACCATGTTTCCCACGTAGTAGGGAGCTGAAACAATGGTCAGCTCTTCGGCGTGCCGTTCGCAGTTCTCCTTGCCAATACTGATGGTAATATCCATGCGCGACGGCCCGCTGTTTTCAACAAGCTTGGCCATGCTGAACTTGTCTTCAATCATGGTAATAAGCTCGCGAACCTTGTCGGGCTGCTTGAACTCTGGCTGATCAACAATATATTCAGTACCGGAGATATAGAGCCGCTCAAAAATAGGCGACTCATCAAACAGGGTACCGGCAGAGCGTACAATAAGATTTTTCAGGCCACTGTCGCAACTGCAACCGGAAAGACGCCGGGTAATTGAGCGGCGAATTTCAGCCAATGTCAGCCCCGATAACCGCTCGTTGAGCATATCGACCACCCCGTCAACCGTCTGGCGAGAGACCTCCAGGTCAAGCTCCATAACAATGGTCTTGACAAAGAGCGACTGGATGGAGAGAATGACCATCATTCGGGTCGAACTCAGCAGCACCATGTCGAGTTTCTCAAAAATAGCATTTGAAAGCGTCGGCGACAAAACAACACTCAACTGCCTTGAAATGGTTCCAAGAACCTTCACGGCTGAAAGAAGCACATCCGAAGAGGTACCCTTTCGATCAATGCTGATGTCACCAACATGCTGCTCAATCCGCTTTTTCTCATGCTCATCGAGCGACTGAAAGGTCATGATAAGATCAACATAGTAACGATACCCCTTGTCGGTAGGAATTCTTCCGGCGGAGGTATGCGGCTGGCTGATATAACCTTCACTCTCAAGTTCAGCCATGACATTGCGTATCGTGGCGTCCGAAAGGCCAAGATTGTAATTTTGGGCAATATACCTCGAGCCCACCGGAGCGGCAGTCACAACATAAGCCTGGATAACAATACCAAGAACCTGTCGTTCCCTTAGAGTGAGATCACGAAAATCCATCAACGTAGAGCCATAGCAATTGCAAGTTATCGATAAGATGACAACGAGGTGAATTTAAAAAAACTAATTGTCACCCGTTGCATCATCATGAGAAAGAATGAGCCATAATATAGTGCCACAGCTCTCTTTTTACGAAAAAAAGAGTGTGCACCTCTTTTTTCAGCCAAAAGTGCCCGAAAGAATCCGGTCATGGCCTGAATAATCCTTTGCAACGCTGATGCCACAAAAACCATTTGTTGCCATCAGTTCCAACACTGCGGCGGCCCCGTCGGCATGAAGTTCAAAAGAGAGCCTTCCGCCCGGCACAATGAGTTTTGCTGCCTGTGCGGCAATCGCCTGGTAACACTCCAGCCCGCCGGGCGTGGTCAGCGCAATTTTTGGCTCGTACTGCTTCACCTCCCGCTGAAGAGTCTCCCATTCGAGCGCCGGAATATAGGGCGGATTGGAGACAATCACATCATAGGCCGCCTCAGGCAGTTTGGCGGAAAAAGAGTCATCAAAGAGATCGGCCTGAATGAAGAGTACCTGCGACTCCACCCCAAGCGTAGCTACGTTGATTCGGGCAACCTCAAGGGCACCCGCAGAGCAGTCAACGGCGGTCACCCTCAGTTGAGGGCAGAGCTTCGCCAAGGTCAGGGCGATACAGCCGCTTCCAGTACCGATATCAAGAATCTTCGCCTCCCGCGCACCCCCGCGCCCTGTCATACCGAGAGATTCAAGCACCTGTTCCACAAGCAGCTCCGTTTCAGGACGGGGAATAAGCACCCGCTCATCAACAAAAAAGCGCAACCCGTAAAAGTACTGCTCTGCGGTCAGGTACTGCACCGGTCGCCCTTCAATCCGCTGACGGCAGAGTGCCCTGAAGCGGTCAAGCTCATCGCGGTAAACCGGCCTGTTGTGCTGCAAATAGAGCTCAAGACGGCTCTTGCCGAGCACATGGCCCAAGAGCAGCTCCGCACTGATGCGCGCCTCATCAACCTTTTTCGCCACAAAATAATCCATGGTTGTTTTGAGCAGTTCAACAACCTCCCACTCTTTCACCTCTTCCATCACACCCCGTCAAGCTAAACATTCTTAAAAAAAATCCATTCACTACGCCATTACAAAGAGTACATTATCGGTTCATAACTGACAACTGACCACTGACAACTGACAACTGACCACTGACCACTGACAACTGGCTTACGATGAAAAAAACTCTTCTTGCACTCCTTCTGCTGTTTTTTGCCGCTCAAGGCGCTTCAGCCTCAGCCGCATCAAAATTTACCGGCATCATGGATATGGCACTCACCATGCCGAACGGCTCAGCCAGGGTCACCTACTCATTTGGTGCAACGGCGCAACGCATGGATATGTTCATGCAAATGAGAAAAATCCCCGAACCGCTTAAAACCACGGTGATCACAAAAGCCTCCCAGCCCGACCAGGCCTGTATCATCAACCACAAGGCAAAAAGCTATAGTTTCGTCAACCTGAAAACCGCCGCCGAAAACGCAATGCTGCTCGATTTCGACAGCAACTACACCCTTGCAAAGCTCGGCACACAAACCATTAAAGGATACCGTTGCCAGCACATTATGCTCACCAGCACCACCGAAAAACTTGAACTCTGGGTGACTGGCGACCTTGGCAATTTTTCAACCTTCCAAATCCTGCAATCACAAAATCCACGGCTCTCCAACACACAACTGGCCAAAAAGCTCAGCTCGGAAGGCGTTGAGGGATTCCCCGTCAAGATCGTCCAATATAACGATAATGGGAAATACACGATGGAAGTTGTGCAACTCTGGCCAAAAGCGGTTCCAGCCTCCCAATTCACGATACCCGCAGGATACCAGCCTGTGGCCGACAACCAGAAACCGCTTGGAGCACAGGAGAAAGCGCATCTGAAAAAGCTTATGGAAAAGATGAAAAAATTTGATTAGCAGGTTGTATATTTTTCAACAGTATTCTTCTTCAGTAACAAACCGTTAAAACAAAAACGTGGCAGATAAAATCACTTCAAGAAGCGAGGACTATTCCCAGTGGTATATTGACCTTGTACGCTCAGCAAAACTGGCCGACTATGCCGATGTCAGGGGATGTATGGTCATACGCCCAAACGGCTATGCAATATGGGAAAAAATGCAGGCCGCTCTCGACCGCATGTTCAAGGAGACCGGCCATGTCAACGCCTACTTCCCGCTCTTTATCCCTGAAAGCTTCATCGCAAAAGAGGCGGAACATATTGAGGGGTTTGCCCCTGAATGCGCCGTCGTCACCCACGGTGGAGGCGAAGAGTTGGCCGAAAAGCTCTATATCCGCCCGACATCGGAGACCATCATCTGGTCTTCCTATAAAAAATGGATTCAGTCCTACCGCGACCTGCCGATTCTGATTAACCAGTGGGCCAACGTGGTACGCTGGGAGATGAGAACCCGCCTCTTCCTCAGAACCACCGAATTTCTCTGGCAGGAGGGCCATACCGCCCA
>CAIXCO010000129.1 GCA_903917955.1 uncultured Chlorobiaceae bacterium
GTGCTTTAGCGCCAAATTCAAGAAGTTCGCTTTCTGGCCGGAATCCCCAGAGGACGCCAAGTGGGTACATGCCAGCCCTTGTGGCGGTCAGCATGTCGATGCCGCTGTCGCCGACATAGAGGATTGAGGAGGGCTCTTCCTGGAGCATTTTGGCGACGAGCAGGGCACCTTCAGGGTCGGGTTTGTGGGCTATGGCGCTGTGATGGCCCATAACAACATCGAAATCCCACTCTTTCAGCAGTACCTCTGCGCAGAGTTGGGTGAAGTGGTCGGCTTTGTTGGAGAGGATTGCTTTTTTGATGCCTCTTTCTGTAAGGGCGTCGAGCAGGGTGCTGATGCCGGGGTAGGGGCGTGAGTTTCGGCTCCAGTTGTCGGCGTAGTGCGTCATCAGATCTTTGAGCAGGAGGTCGATGGTTTCGGGGGTTCCGGCCTCTTCGGGCAGCGCTTTTTTGACCAGTTCCCTCATTCCGTGCCCGACAAGAAAGCGGCACTCATCGACGGTATGGACGGGGTAGTTGTGCTGGGCGAGTACGCTGTTGAGGGTGTTGACAATATCCTGGAGGGTGTTGAGCAAGGTGCCGTCAAGGTCGAAGATAACTGCTTTGCAGGTCATGGAAGAGATTCTCAGGTTGTGAAATAATGATGCAATAAAAAAAGCACCCTATACCTGCGGCATAAGGTGCTTCTTTAAAAAAAACAGCGGTTTACTTTTTAGGGATAATCACTGCTGTTACGTTCTGCACTACTTCGCCAGCCGTGCATGATACGCTCTGCACCAATTGACCAGCGGTGGTGGTTGCGCTCTGCAACAACTGACCAGCGGTTGCTGTTGTGTTCTGCAACAACTGACCAGCGCCGTTTGCTGCGTTGCCAGCAAGATCAAGAGCTGATTTTGCAAGGGGCTCAACAACCGATACGATTGCTTTTACGCCAGTGCCTACAAGATCAACATTCTGCTGAACAAGTTTGCCTGCAGTGTCAACAAGGTTGCTGAGTGCAACTGAAAAGTCGTTAATTGCGTCGTTTGCCATGATGGTTATTATTTTAAGGGTTATAATGGAAGATATGTTGGGTCAAAATTGATTCCGGTATGTCTGTTCCATGATCGTTTTAATATTCAATCTCCGAACTTTAACGCAATTTAATAAATTAAAACAAGAGAAGCCAACAGAAAACTGTTTTTATAACACGTTATGCTTTGCTGGCCGATGAAACTGGTGTAGATGAAATTTCAGAGTTACCCGGTTGCTGTGTATCTTGCCTTTGTATTTAAAAAAAACGAGAATTGAAACCATGATAAAAAAAATTTCGCTGTTTGTTGTTCTGCTTGCTGTCATCCTCTCTATGACGGCCAGCGCGGCAGTTACCTCTCTTGTACTTGATGGCTCTACGACCGTAGGACCTATAGCAAAGACGTTTGCTGCATATTTTACGAAAAAATATAGGGTTCCTGTTAACGTGAGCGAGTCGGGTAGTGGTAATGGCGCCAAAAGTCTGATTAACGGTTCCTGCACCATTGCCACAATGTCACGAGCCATGAAGGCGGCTGAAATTGCGGCGGCCCGCCAAAAAGGGGTCAATCCTGTTGCCTCTATTGTTGCGCTTGATGGTCTTGCCATGGTTGTTCATCCGGCAAATCCGGTGCGCTCGTTGACGAAAGCGCAGATCACCAGCATTTATCGCGGCACTATCACCAACTGGAGAGAGGTGGGAGGTCCCAATGCGCGTATTGTTGTTCTCCAGCGTGAATCCAACAGTGGGACTGAGGAGTCGTTCAAGGAGCTTGTGATTGGTAAAGGGGTGCAGATTACAGGAAGTGCTGAGACGCAGTCGAGTAATGGCTCGTTAAAAAGCCGGGTGAGCACAACCCTTTCAGCCATAGGTTTTCTCGGCCATGGCTTTGTTGATGGCTCGGTAAAAGCTATTGCTGTCAATGGTGTTTTTCCTACGGTGGCGGCGGTAAAAAATGGTAGCTATCCGGTATCGAGGCCACTCTATTTTTATACGAACGGCCAGCCTGTTGGGGTGGTCAAACAGTTTGTTGATCTGCCGAACAGCGCTGATGGAAAACGGATGATCACTGAGCTTGGCTTTATTAACCGCTGAGATCATTTTTTTTGGCAGTAAGAGCACCTTTTTACATGAAAGCCGGTTAAGCAATTACTCCGGCTTTTTTGTTTTTGATGCTTCCGGGGCAAATGTTTCATACTTGTAACAGAAGGCTGGTTGTATTGTTTGGTGAAAGCTCTTAGATTGGGCCTGTTAAATTGAAGTCACCGTGGGGTTGAAGTTGTGCGCTCACCTTGGTAATTGTAAAAGAAAATATTCAAGACTATGGCTGGAGAGAGTGGAGGGGAGTGCAACCGCACCAATGCATTTGTGGTGAGCGCCCGTAAACGCACCATGCAGAAGGTGGCAAAAAAAGCAGGGGAGAGTATGCTTTTTGCTGTAGCCTCTTTTGTGGCAGTTATTGTTCTTTTCATCTTTTATTTTGTGGCACGTGATGCGGTTCCGTTTTTCCAGATCCGTGGCTTCACTGAATTTTTCACCAGTTCAAACTGGTATCCGGCTGATGACCCTGGCGAATTTGGCGCTCTTGCCATTATCTACGGCAGCTTGATGGTGACGTTTGGTTCTGCCTTGATTGCCGTGCCGATGGGCGTGGCCGCAGCAATCTGCCTGAGTGATATCCTCCCATTTTCGATACGGCAGTATGCCAAGCCGGTCATTGAGATGCTTGCGGCAATTCCTTCGGTAGCCTTTGGTTTTTTTGCACTTGTCGTTCTTGCCCCGCTTTTGCAGAATAACGGCGGCCCCATGTTGATGTGGGCGTGGTGGATACTCGTTTCACCCTTTATGCTGCTTACCGTTATCGTCCTTTCCGATCTCTTGACGGCGAAGATAATCGAGCCGAAACGGCGTCAGCAAATGCACATTTTTTTGTTGATCCTCTTCAGTTTCCTTTCGATTTTTATGTTGTTCAAGGTTGGTACTGTTCTCTATGGGATTCAGATTCTGAGCGGCACCAACGCTCTAAATGTCTCGATTATTTTGAGCTTTATGGCTTTGCCTACCATTGTCAGCGTCTCTGAAGATGCACTTCAGGCGGTTGGACGCGACATTCGTGAGGGGAGTTATGCCCTCGGAGCTACCAGGGCTGAGACGATCCTTAAAACCGTTCTTCCTGCCGGAAGCAGTGGCATTCTTGCGGCGGTCATTCTTGGTATCATGCGCGCCCTCGGCGAAACGATGGTGGTCTGGATGGCTTCAGGAAACTCCTCCCAGATTCCCGAGCCATGGTTCAATTATCTCCAGTCAATCAGGACGCTGACGGCAACCATTGCCGGTGATATGGGAGAAGCTGATCAGGTGACCGGGTCAGCCCGTTTTCATGTCTTGTTCGCAATGGGGCTGCTTCTGCTTGTTATCAGTTTTGTCAGTAACCTGATCAGCGAGAGGATTGTTGTTCGCCAGCGGAAAATTCTTTCGGGCCAGTAGTTGTTGACGGTTGGAGGTTGAAGGTTGTGTATCTGTTCATCAAACCCTGTACTTATGAATATCGGAACCAGAAAAATACTTGATAGATCATTTACGGCGGTTGGTATTGGCTCTATTGTTGTCATGGCGGTTGCCCTGATGATTGTTGTTGTGCCGATCATCACCAACGGTATTGGTGCGGTATTTTTTACCGGTACGGTTGAGCACCGCAAAATGCTCTTCAGTGAATTCAAGAGGGGCGACAGTGAGAACCTCTCCAGTGAGGTTGCCTCGTCCGATCGTTACCGTGCAAAAGTGTACGGGATGCTCACCGGCTTTGAGGCTGAACTTGAAACGATGGCTCCGGAAAAAAAGGCTGAATACAAGGCGAAATATTCAGAGGTCAAAGCGGCACTCCAGGCCCTGCTTGGCCCTTTTCCCGGTGATCCTGCACCGATGTTGACACGGTTCAAGTATGGGCAGACCCGGTGGGAGAAGGCGGAGGAAAAGCTGCATGATCTCCTTTATGAGTCGAAGTGGGACAACTCCAATCCTGATGTGATGGCCAAAGAGTATTTTGTGAGCCGTGCCATCGGCTTTCAGGGAACCTCGCTGGTCAAGCTTTTTCCTTATGTCAAGGATAATATGGAGAAGCTGCTTCTTCCTGAGTTCACCTTTTATTGGGGATTTATCACCGACAGCTCCGTGGATTCACACTTTTTTGGGGGTATCTGGCCGGAAATTCAGGGAACCTTTTTTCTTGCCGTCGGTGCCATGCTTTTTGCCTTTCCCCTTGGTGTGGTTGCGGCGGTCTATTTTACTGAATATGCCAGGCCCGGCTTTTTGAACAGCATGTTGCGCAGCGCCAACAGTACCCTTGCGGGTGTACCGAGCATTGTTTTTGGTATGTTTGGTCTCGCTTTTTTTATCAATACCCTCAAAGTTTCTGAATCAAAAAGTGTGATTGCCGGTGCGCTGACGCTGGCCATCATGATTCTGCCGACCATTATCCGTGCAGCCGAAGAGGCGATTCTTGCTGTGCCGAAGACCTACAGGGAGGCTTCACTCAGCCTTGGTTCCACAAAATGGAATACCATTGCGACGGTGATTCTGCCCGCAGCGTTGCCTGGCATTATTACGGGAGGAATTATCAGCCTCGGCAGGGCGGCGGGCGAGACGGCTCCGATTATCTTTACGGCAGCGGTCAGTGTTGGATCGGCCATAGGCTTGGCGGATGTCTTTTCTTCTCCCACGCCGGCACTCTCCTGGAACATTTATAACCTTGCCAGTGAACATGAGGCCGCTGCCCAGATTCGCCATGTTCAGTATGGTATGGTGCTTGCCTTGGTCAGTATCGTGTTGATGCTGAACTTGTCGGCGATTGTGCTGAGGGCCCGTATTTCGAAAAAATTAAAAGGCTAAAATAACTATCAATGCTCATGACAATGGATGCCAGAGAGAGTTCCGGAAGTGCGCCGGCACAGAAGGCAACACGGGATATGTATCTCCCTCCGGAACGAAAAAAAATAGCCGATGGTGGTACTGCTCATATTTCGGCCAAGGAGTTTTCGGTCTATTATGGGGAGTTTGAGGCGGTAAAGAGGGTGAGTGCCGATATCCTTTCAAAATATGTGACCGCCATCATTGGTCCCAGTGGCTGTGGCAAGAGTACCTTTTTACGCTCTATCAATCGGATGAACGATCTCATACCGAGTTGTCACACAACCGGTGCTCTGCTTTTTGATGGTCAAGACGTTTATGGAAAATTCACCGATGAGGTGCTGCTCCGTAAAAAGGTGGGGATGGTGTTCCAGAAGCCGAACCCTTTTCCAAAGTCCATTTTCGACAACATCGCCTACGGTCCCCGACTGCATGGGGTGAACGACAAGAAGAAACTGATGGAGATTGTGGAGCGCAGCCTGAAAAAAGCGGCGATTTGGGATGAAGTGTGCGACCGTCTCGACAAGAATGCCCTCGGTCTGAGCGGCGGCCAGCAGCAGCGTCTCTGTGTTGCCCGTACGCTTGCTGTTGAGCCTGAGGTGCTTTTGCTCGATGAGCCTACCTCGGCTCTTGATCCAAAAGCTACTGCAAAAATAGAGGATCTTATTCAGGAATTGCGCGGCAGTTATACCATCATGATTGTTACGCATAACATGCAGCAGGCCTCACGGGTATCGGACTCCACCATGTTTTTTTATGAAGGGGTGCTTGTTGAACATGCTTCGACCGCGCAGCTCTTCACCAATCCGAAAGACCCTATGACAGAAGATTATATAACCGGAAGATTCAGCTAACGAAACCATTACACGATCATGTCAGAACGTCCGGTCCATGAGCTTATAAAAGAACTCTCGCAGGTACTTGTGCAACTTTCCGACAAGGTGGTCGGGAATTTACTTGATGCGCTGCATGCAGTGAAATATCAGGATGAGCAGGGTGCGCGAAAAATCAAGCTTGTTGATGATGAAATCGATGTGGCTGAGGTTGACCTTGAGGCGCGCTGCCTGGCATTTCTTGCCTTATATCAGCCTGTAGCAAGAGATCTGCGCACTATTGTCACCATCATCAAGATCAATGATGACCTTGAGCGTATCGGTGACCTCGCTGTGCACATTATTGAGCGTATGCCTGATATTAGCCCCGAAATGCTTGAATCCTTTGATTTTGAGAATATGGGCATTCGTGCTGGCGATATGGTAAAAAAGTCTATCAAGGCATTTGTCTCCAAAGATCGTATGCTTGCCGACCAGGTGTGTGCCCTTGATGAAGAGGTCGATATGATGCATCGCTCCGCTTTCAAAAAAGTGACGGCGCTCATGAAGGGCTCTGATTCTGATGTTGACCAGCTCATAGCAGCATTAAGCATATCGCGCTATATCGAGCGTATGGCCGACCATGCATCCCGCATCGCCAATGAGGTCATTTTTCTGGTGACGGGTGAAATTGTCCGCCACAGGGGTGGCTTTTATGAAAAGCTTATTGAATCGCTTAAAGAGTGAACAGCTTGCAACAGTGAGGCTATGGGGGGAGTTTGAGGTGTTTTAGTTTTTTTTCTTGCAATTAACCTTGCAGGTCTGCTAAATTAACGTCACTTTGTATTTTTTAAACATAAGCATGGTGTTTTAACCTTATGGCTAACCTGTTAGGCAAATTTTTCGGCGATTCACCGAAAATCGCAGAAACCCCGAAAGCCTTTACCATCCAGATTGATCCTGCGAAGTTCGCTCTTTCCTTGAAACCGCAGGGGACGGTTCATGTGCAGCTTGAATCACTCAAGCAGAAGCTTACCAAGCTCTCTTCGAATGTTGAGAACAACCTGATGCTCAGCATCCGGGCTTCGACAAAGGGCAATGTCGAGCTTGCCGCTTCGGCCTTCAAGTTTGATGAAGCCTATATCCGCAAAGGGAAGTTTGAGGTTGAATATCTTACCTTGGCCTACGCCTCCTTTCAGAATCTTGGTGAAGCTGATCTCAAGGCGGTCAACCATGCGAGGATGATCCTCAGGGAGCTTGAAAAACTGGCTCAGCTCGCACTCAATATTGCCGATAAAACTGGCTATGTGCAGTTTGCCAATGTGCAGGAGTTGCATAAGGATGAGTATGGCCTGAAACCGATGGGCGATATTACGGCTGAAATGATCAAGAAAGCGGTTGAGGCTTACGTCAGCAGCAACTCAAAACATGCCAGTGAAACCCTTGTGATGATGAAGGAGATCAAGGGTCTTTACGACACGGCGGTTGCCAAAATCAAGGCATCGGTGGACGACCAGAATATCACCAATCTTACCGGTATTCTTTCCATTGTTGAGCATGTCAAGTCGTCAGCGGATATCTCCTGTTCCATTGCGAGCCATTTTTGCTGAGACCTCTCTCTTTTTCTGTTGAAAAAAAGCGTGCTTCGGTTCGCTTTTTTTTATGGTGCATGTTGCCCTGATTATTTGATGAATATGTCGTAATGAAAAACCCGCAAACGATAGCCGAAAAGCTGAACAAGCATAAAAGTGTTGCTGTAGCCCTTCTCGCACTGCTTCTTGCTCTCTTCTGGTACCTCCAGCATCGTGAACCGCAAAAAATTCCGACAGTGAGGCTGGATGAGCGTATTCCTGTTTCGGTTGCTCTGGTCTCAAATGCTGCTGTACGTGACAGTTTCAGTACGGTTGGTACGGTCGAGGCATTTCGGGAGGCTGAGATCTTTTCTGAATCCGCTGGTCTTGTTCGCAAGGTTTTGGCTGAACCGGGAACCCCGAAAAAGGCTGGAGAGGCGCTCTTTTTGCTTGATGATGAACTGGCTACTGCCCGGAAAAGGAAGGCCGATGCCTATTACCAAAAGGCAAAACGGGATGCTGAGCGCTACAAAATTCTCTACAGCGAAGGTGCTGTAGCACTTTCAGCCTGTGAATCGGCGCAGTTGCAACTTGATGAAGCTGAAGCCGAGTTCACCGCTGCCACCCGCAAATATGGCGATACCAGGGTGAAGGCCCCTTTTTCCGGGATTGTAACCGCCCGTTTTGTGCAGCAGGGGGAGCTGGTTCAGGAGGGAAAGAGGGTTGCTCAGATGGTTGATATGACGAAGGTGAAGGTCATTATTTTTGTGCCTGAGCGGCAGATTATCAAGTTTGAACCGGGAAAGCTTTTGAAGGTTACCAGTGATCTCTATCAAGGGGAGGCTTTTACGGGCAAGGTGGGAGCGGTGAGTGACAAGGCGGGGCGTGACCACACTTTCAGGGTGGAGGTGGTGGTGCAGAACTCTGGCCACAGCACCTTCCGGTCAGGCATGTTTGCCAGGGTACTTTTGAAGGGCGAGGGCGACCGTCAGGCGCTTCTTGTTCCACGCGTTGCGCTTGTTTCGGGGATCAGAAAACCTGAACTTTTTGTTGTCCGTAACGGCAAGGCCTTTTTGAAGCCGTTTGTTGCCGGTATGGAGCTGCAGAAGCAGATTGAGGTACTCGGGGGGCTTTCGGCGGGCGAAAGTGTGGTGATCAGCGGGCAGAATGAACTTAATGATGGTTCCGATGTGGTTGTCATTGAGCAGCAAAAGGGCCCCGCCGCACCATGACACTGACAGAACTCTCCATAAAACGGCCAACCCTTATTGTTGTCCTCTTTACCGTTCTCGGTATTCTCGGTCTGTTCAGTTACCGGCAGTTGCAGTATGAGCTGTTGCCCAAGATGACTCCACCGGTTGTGACCGTCTCTATCCGGTATCCCGGTGCTTCACCCTCTGAAGTTGAGACTTCGTTGACCAAACCGGTTGAAGAGGCGGTTTCGGCCATTGAGAAAATCGCCTCCATCACCTCCACCTCGACGGAAGGGATGTCAGTCGTCGCCATCGAGTTTTCAAACTCAGCCAATATCGAAAAGGCGTTGCAGGATGCACAGCGCAAGATCAACGAAGTGCGTGACCGCTTTCCTTCTGAGGCGAAGGCTCCGGTCATCACCCGCTTTGCGCTTGATGAGGCTCCTGTGCTGCGTATCGGAGCAACCTCATCACTGCCTGATACCGATTTTTACCGGATGCTCAAGGATGATATCAAGCCCCAGCTTGCAAGTATAGCTGGTGTGGGCCAGGTTTATCTGCTTGGAGGACGCGAGCGGGAAATCAGGGTCAATATCGATCTCGAACGGCTGCAAAGTTACGGTATAACGGTGCCTGATTTGCTTAAGGAGGTCGGTAAAGCCAATATTGATTTTCCTGCCGGTAAAATTGATGATCGCGACAAAGAGTTTGTGGTGAGGCTTGCCGGAAAGTTTACAAGCCTTGAAGAGCTGAAAGCGCTGGTGCTGCGCTCCTCAGCCACCGGCACGGTCACGCTCCGCGATGTTGCTGAAGTTGAGGATGGCTTCAAGGAGATCACAACCCTCACAAGGGTCAATGGTCGGAGTGCTGTTGGCATCATGGTGATGAAGCAGAGCGATGCCAATACCGTTGATGTCAGCCGCCTCACCAGAGTAACCCTTTCGCGTCTGACAGCACTCTACCACCAGAGTAACCTCTCGTTCGATATTGCCCAGGACGCATCGACCTTTACGCTTGAGGCGGTCACCGCTGTTCAGCAGGATCTTATGCTCGCGGTGCTGCTTGTCGCACTTGTCATGATGCTCTTTCTGCACAGCCTGCGCAACTCCCTCATTGTGCTGGTCTCCATTCCGACCTCACTGGTGACCACCTTCATCGGCATGTATCTCTTCGGGTTCTCCCTCAATTTGATGACCCTGCTCTCCCTTTCGCTGGTGGTGGGTGTGCTGGTGGATGACTCCATTGTGGTGCTCGAAAATATCTACCGCCATCTTGAACGTGGCGAAGAGCCCCGGCAGGCGGCGCTTCTTGGCAGAAACGAGATTGGCTTTACCGCACTCTCCATCACGCTGGTTGATGTGGTTGTTTTTCTTCCGCTCTCGCTGGTCAGTGGTATTGTCGGCAATATCCTGCGCGAGTTTTCTGTTGTCATGGTTATCTCCACCCTCGTTAGTCTTTTTGTCTCTTTTACCCTGACGCCGCTGCTTGCATCACGCTTTTCCAAAGTCGAAAACTTTTCGGGCAAGAACATTTTTGAGCGCTTCGCCATCGCCTTTGAGCGCAACTTTCAGCGCATGAGGGAGCGCTATCTTGAACTCCTGCAGTGGTCTCTTCACAACCCTCACAAAGTTTTTTTCAGCGCCATACTTATGCTTTTTGCCTCTTTCAGCCTGCTTGTTTTCGGTCTGATTGGTGGTGAATTTATCTCGGTCTCTGATCGTGGAGAGTTTGCCGTCAAGCTGGAGCTTGAGCCGGGAACACCTCTTGCAGAGACCAACCGTCTGACAAGGAGTGTGGAACGCCGCCTGACCGGAATGGCGGAGGTGAAAAAGGTGATGGTCAATGTTGGCTCTTCGAGTGAGGGGTTTTTAAACCAGAGTGCAGATAATATTGCTGAGATCAACGTTAAACTTTCGCCGAAAGAGGAGCGGACCCGGTCGACCGATGCCATCATGCAGGCAATTCGACTCAATTTGCAGGATATTGTCGGTCTCAAGGCGAGCATCAATCCGATTGGTATTTTCGGCACAGCCAATGAGACGCCGGTTGCCGTCATTTTGAGCGGCCCATCAAGAAACGAGGTGACGCGTGTGGCCCGGATGTTGCGCGACAGCGTTCAAACCATTCCGGGCACCGCCGATGTCAATCTCACTTCACAGGTGGGGAGCCCGGAGATGCGCATTGTGGTCGATCGTGAAAAAATGGCCTCGTTCGGCATCACCATTGCTGATGTCGGAGCCGCTCTCCGTACCGCTTATGCCGGGGATGAAGCGGGCAAGTACCGCGACGGGAGTGACGAGTATGATATCAGGGTCATGCTCGACAAATACTATCGTCAAGACACCTCGACGCTTGCTGAAATTACTTTCCGTGCACCGCAGGGCGATACGGTTCGCCTTGGTCAGTTTGTCACCTTTGAGCAGGATCGTGGCTATACGCAGTTGCAGCGCAAGGATCGCAATAATGCCGTATGGGTCAAGGCACAGGCTGTGGGGCGTCCTGTGGGCAGCATTGGCAAGGAGATTGAGCGGATTATGGCGAACATGAAAAAAAAGGGATTCATGCCCGCGACCGTCTCGATCGCCTACGACTCGGATTTGAAACGGCAGGGTGAATCGAACTCGACCCTCGCGCTCTCCTTTCTTGTTGCCATTATCTTTGTCTATCTTATCATGGTGGCGTTGTATGATTCCTGGCTCTGGCCGATGGTGGTGATGTTCTCCATTCCTTTGGCCATTATCGGGGCTCTCTTTGCCCTTGCCTTTACCGGCAAATCGCTCAGTATCTTTACGATTCTCGGTATCATCATGCTTGTGGGGCTTGTAGGAAAAAATGCGATACTTTTGGTTGATTTTATCAATAAATTCCGTCTTGAGGGTATGGAGCTTACGGCCTCGATTCTTGAAGCTGCAAAAGAGCGGTTGCGCCCCATCCTCATGACCACTTTGACGCTGATTTTCGGGCTTTTGCCGATTGCGCTTTCGGGAAGTTCGGGTTCCGAGTGGAAGTCAGGTCTTGCGGTTGCTCTTGTTGGCGGCCTGGCGAGTTCGATGTTTCTGACGCTTCTGGTTATTCCAGTGGTCTATGTCTGGTTCGACAGTGAGCCAAAGAAGTTTGTCGGTCGGGTTGAAACTCTCAGCAGGAAGTTTGCCGCCCTGAAGCAGAAGTTGTGAGTGCCGGGGATTTTCTCTCGTTTAATGAAAAAGGGTAAAGCGATGCGTTTTTTTTCAAGTCAGACTCCTGTTTTGCTGATGTGCCGTGCGGCCCTCGCTTTTTCCTGGGTCTATCAGGGAGCGGTCCCAAAAATTGCCTGCCAGAGCATGGGTGAAGCCGAGTTGCTTGGTCACATTATTCCACTCTCCCAGTGGATATGCGAGGCAGTTTTCTGGATGGGGGTTGCCGAAATTCTTTTTGGTCTTTTTTTGCTTGTTGCTGCTCGTGCGTGGGTGTTCTGGCTGAATATTGCCGCGCTGGTTGGCCTCCTTCTCTTTGTAGCACTCTTTGAGCCTGCGATGTTTGCGTTGCCGTTCAACCCTTTGACCCTGAATGTTTCGCTGATTGCGCTCTCTCTGGTCGCTTTGCTGGAACTGAAGAAATTAAAAAACGTTACTTAAATGAAGCTGCCTCGTTTTGATGGAGAGTTGAGCACTGTTGCCCGGCTTTTTCTCTCTGTTTCAGTCACCGTTATCGCTCTTGCCTCTCTCCTTGGTGCGGCGGGCGCAGTGACCGGCAATCTGTTTCTTCTGAAGCTCCACCCCTATCTTTTTTTTATCGGCTTTGGCAATCTTGCCATCCTTATTCTTAACCGTTACCTGACCGCTGCTATTTATCCTGAACTGAAGATTGATCCTCGAAGGCAGGTGCGTTACATCGCTGTTGTTCTACTCTCTCTTCTCATGATTACGGTGGCCGTTGCCATGGAGTGGCCACTCTTGAAGGCTCTGACCGGATTGATGCTCATGATTCTGGTTACCGGGCCGATCAGGGAAATTTTTACCACCCTCTCTATTCCAAAAATCTGGAAGGAGGTTTCGGTGCGCTACTACATTTTTGATGTGCTCTTTCTGTTCAATGCCAATCTCGGTCTCTTCACGCTTGGCCTCAAGGAGGCGTTTCCCGATGAGCGCCTCATTCCTTTCTTTGTGACCCAGTCCTCCTATTTTCTCGGTTCCTCTTTTCCTCTCAGCATCAGTGTGATGGGCTTTCTCTATACCTTTGCATGGAGTCGCTCATCA
>CAIXCO010000130.1 GCA_903917955.1 uncultured Chlorobiaceae bacterium
CTCTAATTACTTTTTTTTAAGCAACTTACCGATATTTTACCAACATAATCCAGAGGCATTGCCAAAAAAAATAGTTGACCGCTACGAGCGTACTGCTGATGGTCTTGTTATTGTTGATGTGGCCGCAAGGCGTGTCGAAGATCTGTATGAGGATTTCGACAAAACAGCTCCATACCACAAAAAGGATCTTGATGAAGATCTTGCCTCTTATCTCACAGAGTGTGTGCGTGAAATAGGGCGCGTTGATTTTGTGATCCGCTTCATGTTTGAGTGTTATCCTTCCGAAGAGTTCATGCTGCGGGTGCGCACCAGTGTCCATAAATTTTTTATCTACCAGCGGGAACTTGAACTTGGAGCGATGAACAAGATGCTTCGAACTGCAACAACGCTTCTCGTTATTGGTATCATCATTCTCGGTCTCTCTTTGTGGGTCAATCATATCTTTATTGTTGACGGCTCTCCCTCATTTCTCAACACGGTTTTTGCCGAAGGACTTACTATTGTGGCATGGGTTTCAGTCTGGGAGGCGCTTGCAACATTTTTGCTGAACTGGCCTCAACATCTCTTCCTCATCAGGCTTTTCAAAAAAATTGCTGAAGCTCCTGTGCAGTTTCAGCCGCCTTCGGAGCCTTGAACAAGAGCGCCCTGAAGAGTTGCCTGTGACGCTTCAAGTGAGAAGATGAATACGGGAAAAGACATAATCAAGAGAGTCTTCGTTCAGAACAATCCTCGAAAAGCCGGTGGAAGCAAGTTGCATTGGACGATTATCCCTCTCACTGATGAACTTGCGATTCTGCTTGCCGTTATACCAGTAGACCAGTCTGATGGTGCTCCCCTCAATTTCAAGAGCAGTGATACCTCGCTTGCCAATGGTACAACCAGAGTTGAAAACGCTTGGGATGGTAAGATTGTTGTAAATGCCGCTTCGAAGCCCGGTGACCTTCCCCTTTTTGTAACAGCCATCAAGCTCACCTTTCAGCTCGACGATGCTCAGTTTGATGGCGGCGCGCTTTTCGCCATCAGCAGCCGAATAGGCCCTGCAAAGCTCCTCAATCCGGAAATTCAAAAAATCGGCCTTTGAAAGTGATTCAAAGAGAGGACGATGGGTGTGGCCAATAATAGAGACTATTTTTTCCTGATTGGAGAACTCATAAATCGATTGCTCAAGCATAAACCGTTTGCGGCTGTTATAGGCGACGGAAAAGTTCCGTATGCCGAGAGGCTTGACAATATAGCGAAGAAAAAAAATAACCGTGCGGCTGAGCAGTGGCATGGAGCAGGTTTGCCATAAAAAATGTGCCGCCTGGTGGCCATGAAAGAGCAGGAGCGTCTCGTCGCCATACTGAAATTTCAGTGATTCAACGAGCGATGAAGCGAGCCGATACTCCCGTTCGTCAAGAAGTGCGGCATCATGGTTGCCCCAGGTTTTCCAGAAAAAGCCATTCTTTTCGAATTCAAGAAAAAGGTCGTAAAAGTCGCTCCACTTCGATGCAATAGTTTCGAGAGAAAACTTGAAGAGCTCCTCAATATCGCCATTAAGCACGAGGCTGTATTTTTCGGGCAGATAATATCTCCCGAGCACTGTTTTCAGCAGTTCAGCATTTTGCAGGAACTCATCATGCCGCCCTCCATTGCCGATATGCAGGTCACTGAGCACAAGAACCTTCGACGAATCATCAAGAGTAACCGACTTCGCACTGCTGAGCAGGCGGTCGAGGTGGGAATGTTTTTTGCTGTGAGGGCTCATGGTTCGCAAACAGATCGTTTTTCCCACTATCCTTTTGGTTTCATGTACCGAAGCATAAGGCAAAAACCAAGGGGGCTTTTGCCTTATGACTTACGATGACATTATACAGAGTACCCGGTACAAGGCAAACGAGATGGTTATAAAGAGCAATTGCCTTTAACATTTAAAGCAGCTCTAACTTCTTCCTCACTAAAAGGTTGAGCGTTCTGTCCACAAATCAGGTCACCTCCAACTTTCTTCAAGGAACCTTCAAGTGCCGTTAACTGGTTTCCTGAACAATCGAAATTACCCTTGATTTTTTGGGGAGCATCCTCAAGTGTTGCAAGCTGGTTCCATGCGCAGTCAACATTACCCTTGACCTTTTCAGGTGCCCACTTGAGTGAAATCAGTTGATTATTTGAACAATTAAACCCATCGACTTTGTGAGGAGATCCTTTGAGGGAGGTCAGTTGATTACTGGAACAATCAAATACTCTTACTTCTTGAGGGGCCCCCTTGAGAGAGGTCAATTGATTAGCCGAACAATCGAGGGTACCGCGCACTTCCCGAGCAACTCCTTTAAGCGAGGTCAACTGATTGTTGCTGCAAGAGAAATCTCCCCTGACAACATCAGGGCTGCCTGCCAGTGAAGCAAGTTGGTTACCGGAACAATCAAAATCGCCCTGTACTTTTATTGGTGAACCATGAAGTGATGTAAGCTGATTATCTGAACAGTTAAAATCGCCGCCCACTATCACAGTGGCACCCTCAAGCGAGAGAAGCTTGTTGGCGGAACAGTTAAAATCTCCTTCTACAATTTCCGGGCAGCCCGCGATAACGGTTTCAGCATTTGATAGAGTCTCCCCTTTTAACGATGTCAACTGATTTCCGGCACAAGAAAAATCACCCATAATGAAGGCCGGGCAACCCACAAGAGAGAGCAGTTGATTGCCAGAACAATCAAAGTCACCTTTAAGCTCCTCAGGGCCACCTTCAAGCGAAGTCAACTTGTTCGCCGAACAGTTGAAATCTCCCTTAATTTTTTTTGGCCCCCCCGTAAGTGTGGTGAGCTTGTTGCCTGAGCAGTTGAAATCTCCCTTTACCCTCTCCGGACACCCTTCAAGCGAAGTTAATCCCTTGTTGGAGCAATCAATGTCACTTTTTCCATCAAGCTCCCCCATGACATCGGCAAACGTTACTTTTTTACTCATAGTATCTCCCTTGAAAAACGGGTTACCAACAAAATTATTAATAAAGTATGTTTTTTTTATCAACCCTTAATGGGAAGCTTTCTTGTGGGTAATTTCACCAGTCACAAGATAACCGACCTCTTGTGCAATCTTTACTGCATGGTCGGCAATATGCTCGATATAGCGGGAGATACTCAAGACCGCCATAAGCTGATTCACATCAGCATTCTGGATTTTTATCAACGCTGTTGCCTTGTTAAAGACTGAACGGTGCATTGCCTCAATCTCTTCATCAAGAACCGAAACCTCATCAGCAAGAGCTTGCTCTTTTAAGGCAAAGGAGGTGATCGACTTTTTAATCATTGCAGCAGCAAGTTCACCCATCTTCACGAACTCAAAGGATTCAATACTCTCGGGAGTGATTTCAAACAAAAGATCAAGACTATGAAGCGAGAGATCGCCAATACGCTCCAGCTCATCATTGATCATCATAATGGTCATTATGGTGCGCAGGTCACTTGCAACCGGATGCTGAAGGGCGAGAAAAGAGAGGCATTGCTCTTCGAGATCAACCTCTGCCATATCAATTTCATAATCAGCAAGCTTTCTCTGCTTTGTACCATCTTCATCATGCTGTACCGCAGCATGCAGTGAAAGCAAAAAATTCTCCAACACGGTATTGGAAAGTTGAACAAGAACTTCAGAGAGTTCTGTTATTTGCGAATGAACAGGCCGTTTTGGCATAATATTTATATCAGTTAAATTCATTGATCAAATACTTTATTGCACTTGTAACATTTTTTTCTGGACCGACCGGGTTAAAAAAAGTGCCTGACTGTTGACTTGCGGGCCATCGCTACTGATTTTCGAGTATGTTGCGTCGGAATGCATTTCCCATGCCTTGACGTTATCACTCATAATCAAATCAAGATCCGTTTTGACAACACGAATGAGCGCTTTATCAAACACAGGAAAGAGTGTTTCAACCCGATCATCAAGGTTTCGTGGCATAATATCTGCACTTCCAAGATAGAGTTCTTCCTTTCCTCCGTTATGGAAGTAATAGGCGCGACTGTGCTCAAGAAAACGGCCAATAACACTGATGACCCTGATATTCTCGCTGACTCCCTCTACACCGGGCTTGAGGCAGCAAATGCCACGGATGAGAAGGTCGATCTTTACCCCTTCACACGAGGCCTTGTAGAGTGCCCGGATGGTTTTTCCATCAACCAGGGCATTCATTTTCATGATGATCCTTCCCTTGTTCTCATGCTGGCTCCACTCGACCTCTCGCTCAATCATCTCGATAATCCTTTTTCTGGTATTAATCGGCGAGACAAGTAACTTTCTGTATGCGGTATGTTTTGAGTAGCCTGTCAAGGCGTTAAAGAGTTCCGCCACATCGTTGGCAAGTTGCTCGTTGACGGTAAAGAGGCTGTAGTCGGTATAGATTTTGCCGGTTGCCGGGTTATAATTTCCTGTACCAAGATGGAGATAGCGCTTCAGCTTCTTTTGCTCACGTCGCACAATCAGGGTAAGCTTGGCGTGTGTTTTCAGCCCCGGAAGACCGTAGGCGACATGTGCCCCGACATCTTCAAGTGCCCGTGCCCAGATAATGTTGTTTCCTTCATCAAACCTTGCCTTGAGTTCCACGAGAACAGCCACCTGTTTACCCGCTTCAGCCGCCTTCATCAAAGCCTTCACAATCGGCGAGTTACTGCCAACCCTGTAGAGCGTCTGCTTTATGGAGAGCACATCCGGATCAAGGGCGGCCTGATTGATAAAATCGACAACCGGCTGAAAGGAGTCGTAAGGATGGTAGAGTAACTGATCTTTAGCTTTTATGGCACTGAAGATATCGGGGGTGGAGTGCTCCTCAAGAGGTTTTTTTTGCACAAAGGGCTCATCTTTTAAAGAGGGTCGTTCAATTTTCAAAAGCTCCATGAGAGAGCCAAGCCCAAGAGCGCCATCTATTTCATAGACGTTTCTTTCGGCAACACCAAGATTTTTCATCAGAAGCTTCCTCACCGCCACCGGCATTGCCGGCGTAATATCGAGCCGAACAACCTTACCGTAACGGCGTGAACGGATTCCCTTTTCGATGGTCTTCAGCAAATCTCCCGCTTCATCCTCCTCAATTTCAACATCGGCGTCGCGAATCAATCTGAAAAGATAGGCCTTGGTGATCCTCATTTTTGGAAACAACTGCTCCAGATTGTTTTCAATAAGATCCTCAAGCCAGATAAAGCGAATAATGCCATCATCATCAAAACCCCTGATCTCATTAAGGCGAAGAAGCCTTGGAAGAATACTTGGAACTTTGACACGGGCAAACTTCAACGTAGTGCTTTCATCGTCAACAATTTCTATGGCGAGATTCAGCGAGAGGTTCGACATAAAAGGAAAGGGATGGCCGGTATCGAAAGCCAACGGGGTCAAGACGGGATAAATCTCCTTGCGGAAATAGTGGCTCAATGACTTTTGCTTCGTTACAGATAATTCAGAAAACCGAAGAAACTCAATACCCTCCTGCTGAAGTGCCGGTACCAGATCTTGATAAAAGCACTTGTTTCTTTGGCTAAGCTGCTGCAAAACCATTGTCCTGATTTTTGCGAGCTGTTCAAACGGGGTGTGGCCATCAACCGTTCGATCAACAATACCTGCCTCATACTGATCCTCAATACCGGCAACCCTGATCATGAAATATTCATCAAGGTTTGAACTGAATATTGAGATGAATTTCACCCGTTCCAAAAGCGGATGCGCTTCACCCTCAAGCGCCTCTTCAAGCACACGCTGATTGAAAGCAATCCAGCTCAACTCCCTGTTGAGATACAAAGAGGTGTCGAAAAAATCCGGAAGCGCCACGACCTTGCCATCTTCCTCATTCAATGTCTGCATAAAAGGCATAAAAAAAATAATCCCGGCATTCCCATGCCGTATAAACAAACGCCACAAATTTTGGGGACAATGAACATTTAATGACAATAATGTAGATGCTTTGGTGTCATGAACCAACGCACTTTTGTTACGAGTATGTAAACAAATGCGGGGACGCTGGCCAAAGAGGTAGTGCTCCTTTTTGGAAAAGTATATTGGGCAATCTTTATGACTTTGTTAGCAGCAGAACGATGATTTGCTGGCCTGATTTTTCAATGTGGATCATTTATTTTTGGAGATAAAACGATGAGTACAAAAGCAACAAAACGACTTTTCGCCGACGTTATGGGGCCTCTTCTTGATGGAAAAGGCGACATCGACTGTTCAAACAGGGGGTTGACCTCTCTTGAGGGGTGCCCTGGAATCGTGGCAGGAAATTTCAACTGTTCAGAAAATCAGTTGACAACGCTCGATGGTGGCCCTCACACCGTTACCGGTGATTTTGTCTGTTCAAATAACCAGTTAACCTCACTCGAAGCTGGCCCTGATGACGTTCTCGGCGATTTCGATTGTTCTCACAATCACTTGCTCTCGCTCGAAGGTGCTCCAAAAAAGATAACCGGGAATTTCGATTGTTCCACCAACCAGTTGACCTCGCTTCATGGCGACCTAAAAAAAGTTGGTGGCGATTTTTCCTGTTCAGAGAACCTGCTGACCTCACTCAATGGTGCTCCTCATAAAGTTGGCGGCGATTTTTCCTGTTCGGAAAACCAGCTACTATCACTTGAGGGCGCTCCTCGTGAAGTTGGCGATTTTGATTGTGCCCACAATCAGTTGACCTCACTCGAAGGGAGCCCGGATGAAATTCACGGCGATTTCGATTGTTCTTACAATCAACTGACTTCACTGGCAGGCTGCCCGAATTTTATTATCGGTGACTTTTTTTGCACAGGGAACCAACTGACTTCACTGAAAGGTGGACCGGTGGTTGTGTACGGAAACTTCGATTGTTCAAACCATAAGCTGGAATCACTCAAGGGAGCTCCAAAAGAGGTGGAGGGCGATTTTAACTGTTCAGGAAACCTGTTGACTTCACTTGCGGGAACGCCTCTGGAGGTTCGTCATTTTGATTGTTCCTGCAATCAGTTAACAACACTCCGGGGTGCACCTCACAAGGTCAGCGGCAATTTTTCCTGTTCAGCAAACCTTTTAACATCGCTCAAAGGTGCTCCAAAAAAGGTCAAGGGCTCTTTTAACTGCTCAAGCAACCAATTGACAACACTTGATGGGGTACCAAAAAAAATCAAAGGGGATTTCGATTGTTCCGACAACCGACTGAAAACTCTTGAAGGAGATCTCAAGAAAGTAAGCGGAGATTTTATTTGCGGGGGAAATATCGGAATATTTGATGACGAAGAGGCACGGGCAATCTGCACGATCAAAGGGAACACAATAGTGTGAAGCGCTGCGACGACCGGGCCATTGAGCTGTTTTATTTTACCTCAAACTCTTCTATCTTGATAGGGCTCAATGTACCGGTTTTAGATCGGGCTCTTCCATTTTTAATCGCAGGCTGCGGATGCACATTGCCCCTAAGACGGTATACTTCAGATTGAATCAGGCCGACTCCACCGAGTCGCTGGCTGAAAGCGCACGTTTCTCCAGTTGGCAACTCAAAGCTTACGCCTCCCGTATTGAGCGGCGGGAGTTCTACGATACGTTCGAGTGGCAGGCTTTTGAGAAAGGAGTTGCAATTGTCAAAAAGAGGAGAACCCTTTTTTTGACCGATCTCAATACCGGCCAGGAGAGCGACTCTCTCTCTTTCGCCAGCACCCCCTCCTCTTTTTTTGCCAATGCGCTTCCATCCGGCACACTGAAAGCAGCACTCTCTTCACTGACTGAGTTCAGGGCATTCATCAAGCTCTGCTCCGTGAACGCTCTCATCACCTCATACCGCATTCTTGATGACAATGAAAAGAGTATCGCACTGCTGACCTCCGAATCACTCTCACTGGCCGACCAGGAAAAGCCGGAACCCATCATGCATCTCCTGGCACTTTCGCCGCTCAGGGGATATGAAGATGAGGTAGAGCGTATGATAACGTCATTGAAAAACGACGACAACATTGCAAAAGTTCTTGATTTCAGGGAGCTTTTTCTGCTGATCATGAAAACTGCTGGCCTCAGCGTGCAGGGCTACTCTTCAAAAATCAGCCTCAATCTTGACGGAGATGCTCCTGTTTATCAAAGTGCCCGTCAATTGCTTCAGTTCACCTTTTCAGTCATGCGGGCCAATGAAGAGGGGATCAAAAAAAAACTCGATTCCGAATTTTTGCACGACTATCGTGTCGCCATACGCCGCACCCGCTCCATTCTGAAGCAGCTCAAAGGCGTTTTTGAGCCCGAAAAAACGGCATACTATCTCAATCTCTTCAGGGAGCTTGGGAAGCAAACCAACGAATTGCGTGACCGGGATGTCTCTCTTTTGCGTGAGACAAGCTATTTCCAGACTCTGCCCCCTTCTCTGCGGCCATCACTCAAGCTCTTTTTCACCGACATTGCCGCATCCCGCAAGCAGTTGCACAAGGAGTTCTGTAGCTATCTTGCCTCCGACGCCTGCCAATCCTTTCTTGCAGAATGGGATGCTTTTGTACACCAGCAATCCGTTCCTGATCCTGACCGATGCCCGAACGCCTCTCTTTCGACTGCGAGTGTTGCTGTAGAGAGCATCAAAAAAGCCTGGAAAAAAGTTATCCGCCATGGTCGTCAGGTCAGTGAGGAGACAACTGACAGCGAAATCCATGCACTGCGCATCGACTGCAAAAAACTGCGCTATCTGCTTGAATTCTTCTCCTCCATTTTCCCCCATAAATCGGTCGCTCCTGTTGTGCGCCAATTGAAGGAGCTCCAGGACAACCTTGGTGACTTTGTCGATTTTTCGGTTCAACTGCACTCTCTTCGTGAACGTCTGAGTGCACTGCCTGCCGGCAAAGAGGAGATCTTGCTTGCCGCATCAATGGGTGCCCTTATGGCTACCCTTTTCCAAAAACAGGAGGAGGCGAGGAATACATTCCACCAAACCTTCAAGGCGTTTGACCATGATAAAACCGCTGAACTCTTTCACGATCTTCTGACAAGCAAACTGAAATGAAAACCATAGCACTCTACAGTATCAAGGGCGGAGTCGGAAAAACGGCGGCGGCGGTCAACCTCTCCTACCTCTCCTCCCTGACATCTCAACCAACCCTGATCTGCGATCTCGATCCACAGGGAGCAAGCTCCTACTATTTCAGAATTACCGCATCAAAAAAATATAACAGCGATCAATTTCTGAAGGGCAACAAAAAAATCTACCGCAACATCAAGGCGACCGATTTTGAAAACCTTGACCTGCTCCCTTCCGACTTTTCCTACCGCAATCTTGATATCGAACTCTCTGAAGAGAAAAAGCCTCAAAAAAAGCTCAAAAAGAATCTTGAAGAGCTGAGCGAGGAGTACCACTATCTCTTTTTTGACTGCCCGCCAAACCTGACACTCCTTTCAGAAAGTGTTTTTGCTGCCTCCGACCTGATTCTGGTGCCTTTAATTCCCACGACGCTCTCAATGCGCACCTACTTCCAATTACAGGATTTTTTCAAGGAGAATAAACTTGATGGCTCAAAAATACGCCCATTTTTCAGCATGGTGGAGAAGCAGAAAAAATTACACCGCGACATCATCCTTGAATTCGGTCAGCAGCCGGGGTTTCTTGCCCAAACCATCCCCTGCAACACAGAGGTCGAAAAAATGGGTCTCTACCGCGCACCACTCAATGCCGTTCTGCCCAATGCTCCTGCCTCAAAAGCCTACAGCAATCTCTGGGAGGAGCTTCGCTCGCACCTTGTCTAACCCTCGTCAACTCTGCCCGGGTTCTCCAGACTCAGTATGCCTGAGGCTTCCTCGTAGGCAAAGTGTTCGGCATACCGACCCCATTCAATGGCGACCTGCAACACTCTTTCAGCCTCATCTTCGCTGAAAAAATCTTCGAGTTCACGCAAAAAGCGATCTTCCTTTGCCCGATTCCCCGGCCGCTCATCAATAATATGACGAATATGGGCGGCGAGGGAGACGTGACGGATAAGATGTTCGGCAAAAATTACCTTGCGTTGCAGAATGTCAGAATCCACAAAGCTTTTTCCCGACGTGCTCAGCTCCACATCGCCACCCTCGGTACGGGCAAAAGCAAGAATTTCCAATGCTTCAAGCAGCGGAAAAAGCTCCTCAACACCAAATCCCATCTGATCAGCCAATTCAGGAAGATCAGCTCTGCCATTGTAGGGCTCCCCTGCCAGGGCTTCCATGAAACCGGCCAATTGATTGATGGGGGCACTCGGCAGACGATAGGAGAGTGGTACCGCTTCGCTCTTGCCAGCAGCACTGCGTGAGCGCTTGGTCATAAGCTCATAGACCTCATCAACAATCTGGCGGAACTGCGGAGCCTCACGGTCACGCGGGTGTTGCAAGGCAATTTTTATCTCTGACAAAATTGTCCCCGGATTGGTTCCGAGAATAACAATCCGGTCTGAAAGAAGAACCGCCTCTTCGATATTATGAGAAACCAGCAGAATCCCCTTGGTCGGGATACGACGCTCCAGCCAGAGCTCAATCAAATCGGTACGGAGCGTTTCGGCGGTCAAAACATCAAGGGCTGAAAAAGCTTCGTCCATCAAAAGGAGTGTCGGTTCAACCACCAGTGCACGAGCAAAGCCGACCCGCTGCCGCATCCCGCCGGAAAGCTCCTTTGGATAGGCCGATTCGAAGCCATCCAGCCCTATCAAATCAATTGCAGCCAATGCCCTCTGGCGGCGCTCTCCCTGAGGCACCCCCATGGCATCCAATCCCAGTTCAACATTTTCCAGAACCGTGAACCAGGGGAAAAGGGCAAAGGTCTGAAACACCATTGCCAACCCCTTTACCGGCCCGGTAACCGGCTTTCCGCCATACAACACCTCCCCACTGCCCGGTCGGGCAAGGCCGGAAATGATACGAAGCAGAGTAGATTTGCCTGAACCAGAACGTCCCAGGAGCGCAACAATCTCTCCCTCCTTGATGTTCAGGCTTACCCCATCAAGGACGAGATGCTCTTCACCTCCTGTCTTCTTGAAGGATTTGCAAATATTGCTGAGTGTCAGCAGGTTGCGCTCCGGCTGTAAAGGTTCCGTCATATAACTCATTTAATCAAGACGATAGCGGGTTTGAGAAAGAGTGTACAGCCGCCCCCAAAAGAAACGGTTAAAAAAGACAACATAGAGACTCATGACGGCGATACCGAGCACAATATGCGGGTAATCCCCTTTTTCACTCCAGTGGGCAATGTAGGAACCAAGCCCGGTAGCCGTGAGTGTTGTGTTACCCCAACTCACAACTTCTGCAACGATACTGGCGTTCCAGGTCCCCCCCGAAGCGGTGACAAGACCCGTCAGAAGTGAAGGAATGATACCCGGAAGCAAAAGATGCTTCCAGAGTCGCCAACCCGAAAGACCAAGGTTTTGGGCAGCTTCACGAAGATCACTGGGAATGGCTGATGCTCCGGCAATGACGTTGAAAAGGATATACCATTGCGTACCGAGAATCATCAGCGGCGCTGTCCAAATTTCCGGAGAGAGCCGGTATCGCACCATCAAAAAGACAGCAACGGGAAAGAGGAGATTTGCCGGAAAAGCTGCAAGAAACTGGGCTATGGGCTGAACCCTTGTTGCCCAGCGAGGATTAAGCCCAATAATGACCCCCAGCGGAACCCAAACCAGACAAGCGAGGAGCAGCAGCACCATCACGCGGGCAAGTGTTATGAGCCCCAGCACAAAGACCTTCCCGATTTCGGCATGATCAACACCGCTGCTGACGAAACTGACCAGCATCCATACACCAAGTGCCACAGCACCAATCAAGAGCCCATACCAGGTAACTCCCTGTAATTTTGTAACCAGAGGTGAGGGTTCCCTGAAATTCAAAGTGCGCCGGGGTAGTTTCGGAATTTTTTCAACAAAACAATTCCACTGCTCACCGGAAAATCTTGCAAACCGGCGAAGCAGATGTGCACGTTGAAAGAGCGTAAGCATCCATGACTCCACCGGCTCCTGACTTTCGGTCAATTCAAACTTGAATTTTTCGGCCCATGCTACCAGCGGACGAAAAAGTAACTGGTCATACAAAAGAATGACAATCAGCATGGTGAGCAGTGCAAAGCCAATTGCCGAAAGATCTTTGTTCTGTATCGCCTGGGCCACATAGGAACCAATTCCGGGAAGGGTCACTGAGGTTTTGCCTACGGTAATGGCTTCAGAAGCGACAACAAAAAACCAGCCGCCTGAGACCGACATCATGGTATTCCAGATCAGGTTGGGTGTTGCATAAGGGGCCTCCAGTTTCCAGAACTTTTGCCAGGATGAGAGGCCAAAAAGATCAGAAGCCTCCCTGAGCTCCTTGGGA
>CAIXCO010000131.1 GCA_903917955.1 uncultured Chlorobiaceae bacterium
ACCGAAACAAAAACAAGTTTGCTGATGTACTTGACCCGATTGGATTACAACCAAATACTTTTGTAATCAACTTTGCTTCAGGCAAGATCTATCCAAATCCATCTCTTTCGACAGCACTGAAATTGGCGGCTCAAAAAACGATTTGCCGTCTCAAACTGGATAGTCCTGAAAATAATGCGATGAGAGCGCAGCATTATAGTGATTATCTCAAAGGTGATGTTTCTCAAAACTATCTCTCTCGTCATTCACCATTTGTTTATTCAGAGATTATCAGGCAGGGGCTGCAATGAGAATCATTGATCATCTTCTTTCATCTCTTCGCGCCGCATGCGTTCACAACCCTGAAATTCAGGTGGCTCCGGCGTGCATCCTTTGGCCTGATCGTGATCGCCAGTGGGAGGCAATTGTCCCCAGATTACAAGCGGAATTGCCGGAGCTGTTTGTGCTGGGTGACTATGCGCCCGATAAAAAGATCGGTCCTGCAATATGGCTGCGCTGTGTTCTTGGTGGTCAAATAGGTGATCTATCCATTCCGAAGGGCAGTACTCCCGTGCTCTATCTGCCCGGTGTCAGCCGTCAGGATTTACGGGCGGTAGAGAGTTGTCCTGATCATCTCAAGCCATTGGCAGAGCTGCAATACAGAGGAGTTGTCTGGTCGCAGATCAATGCCAAGGATTGTACCATACTTGCATATCTCAAATCGGATCAGGGTGGCCTTGGGCTCGACGTTGCCCAGGATAATGAAGCGAAAAATGCCATGCAGATGGCCCTTTACCGGTTACTCGATGAAGAGGTGGAACTTCTGAAAGGGAAACGGCTTGACAAGGATTATTTTAATACCCTGCTTACCGGTGGAGATCCTGTTCGTGATGTGCTGCAATGGCTCGACCAGGGTGATGATTTTAAGCTGAACCGTGGCGAAAACGAATGGAAAGCTTTTGTTGAGGTAAGCAAATCGCATTTGGCGTTTAACCCCCAAAAGGAGGGACTGCTTGCTGGCGCAGCAAAGCTCGCGGCTCACGGTGGTTCATGGTTGGGCGTCTGGGATCGTTTTTGTGAAGCTCCGAAGCGGTATGCTAATATTCCCGGGCGAATTCTGCAGTGCCAACCTCCTTCATTCGATCTTTTTTCGGATGAGAAAAGTGCCGGCGGTTGGCCGCAGTGGAATGAAGAACGGGAACAAGTTTTGCGCATGGAGCTGCAAGCGCTTGGTACGATGCCTTCTCACGAGGCAAGGGTGAAGTTGCTGGAAATGGAAAAACAGCATGGCTGCCGACGCTCTCTCGTCTGGGCAGAACTTGGTGCGTGCCCTTTAGCTCGTGCATTGGAGCATCTCGCTGTACTTGCCAAAGTGACTACAACAAATTTGGCAGCAGGTACCGTTGATGATCTTGCTGCAGGATACCAAACGCAGGGCTGGAAAGCTGATGATGCAGTTATTGGAGCTCTCGCTGAGGTTGAAACAACCGTTGATTTTGAGGCGGTTTCCAAAGCAATACATGCGGTATACCTGAGCTGGGCAGAGGAGTCGGCAAGGCACCTTCAGAGGGTATGGGAGCCGAAACACCGATGGGTTCCTGCAAAAAACGATATCGGTAAAGAGGACTGCGTGGTTTTTGTTGACGGATTGCGGTTTGATTGTGCCAAGCGGCTGAAGCTGATGCTTGAAAAGAAAGGTGTTACGGTTGAAGAACGTGCTTGCTGGGCAGCCCTGCCCAGTGTAACCGGGACTGGCAAGCCGGCAGTAGCCCCAATCCACATAGAGTCAGAGAGGATTGCTGAAGAACCGGATGGAGGAAATTTTGAATTGGTCACATCCTACCAGCTTCTTAAAATTATTGGTGATAACGGGTATATCGTCCATGATAAGAAGTGCTCTGTTTATCTCTCGCCATCTGAGGCTCCAAAACTTTGGTGCGAGTTTGGCGATATCGACCACGAGGGGCACGGCCGTGGATGGAAGCTTGCCCGGCATCTTGAAACAGTGCTCTCGGAGATCCGCGATCAGGTTATCGCGCTGCAAAAGGTTGGATGGAACAGAATACGCATTGTAACCGACCATGGGTGGCTGCTTCTTCCTCAAGGACTTCCAAAAATCGAACTATCAAGCGCCCTTATTCTTGAAAAATGGGGCCGTTGCGCATCTCTGAAATCAGGAGCGACAACTGATGAACGCCTTTACCCCTGGTATTGGAATCCGAATCAATACTTTGCGCTTGCAGATGGAATCAGTTGCTTCAAGAGTGGTGAAGAGTATGCCCATGGCGGCTTAAGCTTGCAGGAGTGCCTCACACTTGAACTGACGGTTATTAATGCCTCGTTATCTCAAACATCACTCTCTCTGGAGATCACGGATCTCCTCTGGAAAGGGCTTCGTTGTACTGTTGCGATAGATGGTGAGGTACCGTTTTTATCTCTTGATATACGTATCGATGCCGGTGATGCAGCGACAAGTGTTGTCGTTAGTGTAAAACCATTTAAAGATAATGGAACCGCATCCGTCGTCGTAGAAAATGAAGATATGGAGGGCTGCAGTGCCATGGTGGTTCTGCTTGATGCTCAAGGGTCACTGATAGCCCAGGCCGCTACCGTCATAGGAGGATAACATATATGATTGAGATGGATTACATCGATAAAAAGGCAGCATCCGCCCTTGAGGGCTACCTGGTACGCAAAGATCTTGTGCGGACATTCAGCCGTCTTTTTCCGGTTCCGACATACGTGGTCGAGTTTTTGCTTGGCCGTTATTGTGCCAGTACCAATCAAGAGGAGATTGAAGAGGGTCTGGATATTGTCCAGCGGCAACTTGCATCCCGTACGGTAAAAGCAGGAGAAGAGGAGTTGTTCAAAGTGAGAGCAAAAGAGAGGGGTGAGGTTAAAATCATTGATCTTCTTACTGCTCGTCTGGATGCTAAAAATGATTCCTATATCGCATCACTTCCAAGCTTAAGGTTAACTGATGTTCGTATCAGTCCGGAATTGGTCAACGCGCATGAACGGATGCTGACAGGGGGATTTTATGCCGAGATCACCCTCAATTACGATGCAGCCATCGCACAGGAAAACAAGGGGCGCCCATTTGGTATTCAGTTTCTCCGGGAAATACAGCTTTCAAAAAGGGATGTGCTCGGGCCACTTGCTGAAGCCAGAAAAAAATTCACCGTTGAAGAGTGGAAAATTTTTCTGCTTCGTTCTATTGGTATTGAAGCGGTCGGAATGAGCGATCGACAGAAAAATGCTTTTATGCTGCGCATGGTGCCTTTTGTTGAACGCAACTATAACCTGGTTGAAATTGGGCCTAAAGGGACTGGAAAAAGTCATCTTTTTCAGCAGATATCGCCCTATGCGCATCTTGTTTCCGGAACGCCGACCCCTGCCAAGCTCTTTATCAATAATGCATCCGGGGAGCGCGGAATGCTTTGTCAATACGATACGGTTTGCATTGATGAAGTTTCAAAACTGAATTTTGACAAGGAGACTGTCGGTACGTTGCAGACATACATGGAGTCAGGAGAATTCAGCAGAGGAACAGGCAGTATTCGTGCCGATGGCAGCCTGGTTTTTTTAGGAAATTTTGAGGTTGATGTAGAACATCAGCAGAGAATTGGTCATCTGTTCGGTTGTTTCCCTGAAACCATGAGAAATGAAACGGCATTTATGGACCGTATTCATGCATTTCTTCCTGGTTGGGATGTGCCCAAGCTCAACAAAGAGTGTTTCACCAATCATTTTGGACTGGTGAGTGACTTTTTGACAGAGTGCTGGAGCCAGTTACGAAATCAAAGTCGGGTTAGTACCCTGCAGAATAGAGTCTTCTTTGGCGGAGCCCTTTCAGGGCGAGATACCAATGCTGTCAATAAAACGGTCAGTGGACTGCTCAAACTGCTTTATCCGGGCAACGAGAGTGTGCCTGATGAAGATATTGAGTGGGCTGTCCGGATTGCCATGGAATCAAGAAGAAGGGTTAAAGAGCAGCAAAAGCGCATTGGTGCGGCAGAATTCCGTAACACTCACTTCAGCTATGTGATGGGAGCTGACGGAATTGAAAAATTTGTCTCTACCCCGGA
>CAIXCO010000132.1 GCA_903917955.1 uncultured Chlorobiaceae bacterium
GCCTCCTTTCCGGCTGATTTTATTGCGGAGGGGGTCGATCAGACCCGTGGGTGGTTCTATACCCTGCATGCCATTGCGACGCTTTTGTTCGACAAGCCAGCCTACAAAAACCTGATTGTGAATGGTCATATTCTCGACAAGAGTGGCCAGAAAATGTCGAAGTCGAAAGGCAATGTGGTTGATCCTTTTGAGACGATGGAACGCTATGGTGCCGATGCACTTCGCTGGTATCTGTTGGTGAGCAGCCCCCCCTGGAGGCCGAAATCGTTCAATATCGCCGAGATTGAGGAGGAGCAGCGCAAGTTTTTCCGTGCATACATCAACAGTTACAACTTTTTTGTACTCTACGCCAACGTTGACCACTTTACCTTTGCAGAGCCCTCAATTGCCCTCTGTGAGCGCTCCGAGCTTGACCGCTGGGTGCTCTCCTGCCTTAATACCCTGGTTGAGGCGGTTGGTATGCGTATGGAGCAGTATGATCTTACCGGTGCAGTACGACTGATCAACGATTTTACCGTTGATGATCTTTCAAACTGGTATATCCGCCGTTCAAGAAAACGGTTTTGGAAAAGTGACATGGGCCCCGACAAGATTGCGGCCTATCAGACACTCTACAGCGCTCTTGAGACTCTGGCGAAACTGCTCGCTCCCTTTACCCCCTTTCTTGCAGAGCGGATCTATCTGAACATGAACGGAATCAGCAAGCTTGAGTCATTCGAATCGGTTCACCTTTCTGATTTTCCAGTGGTTGATCTTTCTGCGATTGACCGTCCGCTTGAGCAACGGATGAAAAAGGCGCAGATTATCACTTCACTTGTGCGTACCATGCGCGAAAAGGCCTCAATCAAGGTTCGTCAGCCGCTTAAACGGATTTTGCTGGCCGTTGCTGATGCTGCCTCAAGGGAGGAGTACGTCCTTGTTGCTGCCATCGTCATGGAGGAGATCAATGTTCAGAAGATCGAGTATATCGAAGAGGATGGCTCGGTTATCAGCAAAAAAGTCAAGCCAAACTTTAAAACCCTTGGCCCCCGTTTTGGCAAGGAGATGAAAGCGCTGGCGGAAGCCATCAGGGTGATGAGCCACAAACAGATTGCACTGCTTGAAAAAGAGGGCCATCTTTCGTTTGAACTTGATGGAAAGCTTTTTGAACTTTTGCGTGAGGATGTCGATATCATGCACGAAGATATTGAGGGGTGGCTTGTGGCCTCCGATGAAGCGAACGGGATTATGGTTGCTCTCGATACGGAGATGACCGAGGAGCTTGCAATGCAGGGGCTTGCACGTGAACTTGTTAGCCGCATTCAGGCGCTTCGCAAGGAGAGCGGTCTCGACATTACTGACCGCATAGCGCTCTCTCTTCAGGGCTCAGAACGGGTGCTTGAGGCGGTGAGGAGCAATGAGGCATTTATCAAGGAGGAAACGCTTGCTACAACCCTTGTCGTGGAGGAGCTTGACGGCTCTGATGCAATAAAGTGGAAAGATGAGACGCCCAATGGCGAAATATGCAGGTTATTGCTTGAAAAATATGCGGGTTAATGGTATTATCCAGCTCTCTCATTCTACCGCATTCTGTTAGTATAAAATAGCGTGATATTATGGCAAAAAAAAACGGTAATGCATCCAAAAAGGACAATGAGCTTATGGAAGAGCCTGTCCTGACAAAAACCTATTTAACTGACGAAGAGCTCGAACACTTCAGGCTGCTCTTGCTGAAAAGAAGGGAAGAGGTGCTTCGTGATTTGGATATTCTGCGCTCATCGCTTTCGGACGAGAATGTGGAAGACTCCATTAACTCCAACTACTCCATGCACATGGCTGATCACGGCACTGATACCATGGATCGTGAGCAGCGTTTCATGTTCATTGCCCGGGATGAGAAATATATCGGTTATATCGATCAGGCTCTTGACCGCATCCGCAACAGGGTCTATGGTATCTGCATCAAGTCAGGCAAACCCATCCCGAAGAAGCGGCTTGAGGCTGTGCCGCATACTTCGGTGAGAATTGAGTTCAAGCAGGGGAAGAAGTAGTTAGTCGTTCTCCTCTTTGTCGGTTGTTGCATCGGTGACCTCGATTGGGTAGTCTCCACTGAAACATGCGGTGCAGTAGCTGCATGTTTCTCCCTCAAATGATGGAACGCTGTTCATAAGCCCCTCCATGGTAAGGTATTTGAGTGAATCGACGCCGATATATTCCCTGATTTTTTCTATCTCCTCCACATCGTTGTCGAGAGAGTCGAACATGTGGGTGAGGAGCTGCCGTTTGGTTGGAAAATCCATGCCATAAAAGCAGGGATTGGTGATTGGCGGAGAGCTGATATGCAAATGAATTGCCTTTGGGTCGGCCTCACGGATCAGTTTGATCAGCATCTTGGCGGTTGTGCCACGGACAATGGAGTCGTCCACAAGAATGATCGGTCGGTCAAGGAGCACGCCGCGTACAATGTTGTATTTGGAGCGAACCTTGATGTCGCGGCTGTGAATACCTGGCTGAATAAAAGTTCTGCCGACATAGTGGTTGCGGATAAGGCCGTGCTCGAACCTTGCCGGTCGCTTCATTTTAAGGCTTTCGCGGACAAAGCCGAGTGCAGCGGTATTGGATGAGTCGGGCACGCTGACAACGGTAAGCTCTTTTTCGCCGGGCTGGTGCTCAATAGAGGACTCTCTTGCAAGGTTTTTGCCGAGGTTGCGTCTGATTTTGTCGACTGAATGCTTGAAAATAAAGCTGTCGGGGCGGGCAAAATAGACATACTCAAAAATACAGCGTGCCTTGCGCTCTGAGGGTGGCAGAAAGAGCGAGGTTGGTTTTTCGTTTGCTACGGCGAGGTGGTCGATCAAAAGGATTTCACCGGGCTCGATATCTCGGATATATTCTGCCTGGATGATATCGAAGGCGCAGGTTTCACTGGCGACGACATAAGCAAGCTCTCCGGTGAGTGGGTCCACCTTTTTACCGAGAGCGAGTGGTCTGAAGCCGTAAGGATCTCTTGCGGCAATCATCTGGTTGTTTGCCAGAAGTACCATTGAGTAAGCTCCCTCTACCTGCAGCAGTGCCTCGTAGAGCTGCTGTATTGGCTCTTTTGCACGGCTTCGTGCTGCCAGATGCGGGATGATTTCAGTATCTGAAGAGGCCTGGAAGATAACGCCGAGCTCTGTCAACTCGCGACGAAGTGTGCGGGAATTGGTCAGGTTTCCATTATGGGCTATCGCCAGGCTTCCTGATCGGTAGGTCAGTGAAAATGGCTGTACATTGCTCATCGACGAAGAGGAGCCTGTAGTGGAGTAGCGGTTATGGCCGATTGCGGCATATCCGCCAAGCTTTTCAAAAATGGTCTCATCACGGAACACTTCAGCCACCAGACCCATCCCCTTGTGTTGCTTGAAGAGGGTTTTCTTTTTGACTTTGTTGTATTCTGCTACAACTATGCCTGCGGCTTCTTGTCCTCTATGCTGCAGTGAGTAGAGTCCATAGAAAGTATCTTCCGCGGGAGTTTTTGAATTAAAAACGCCGAAAACTCCACACATAAGCAATGGTATCTTAACGTTGAGTAAACTGGCAGAACAACCCGGTTCAGCAATGCCGAATGAACATAACCATTCGAACTCTAAATTGAAAATAATCGTTGCAGTTGTTCTTGTTCGTTTGTTCTCAAATTACTCTGCTCCTTGCCACGCTCTGTTTATAGAGTAAAAAGGGGTTACTCTTTGATTATTTTGCTTCGTTTGCCCAGGTAATTGTCTTTTTCATGAAGAGGGTTATATTTTCAAAAGCGAAAGATGGATTAGGGCTTTTCAAATAATTCATTCACAAGGGACATTTACAAATGGCAGCAACGGCACAAAAAACTCCAAAACCGCCCGGCGTGGTGATCTGGGTTTTGGTAACCCTGCTTTGGGGCACGGTTTTTTACTGGACATCGATTGTTATGCTGCAACTTGCAGTCTATCAACTCCAGGAGGGCTCTTTCAATCCGTCGGGGAGCGAGCAGGGTATGGTGTATGGCATTCAGGTTGGTGTGCTGATTCTCTTCGCCCTTGTCGCCATGATGGTGAAAAACAGGTTTGAACCGGGAGGACAGAAACAGATTGCGCGGTGGCAGAATATTTCGGAAGGGAAGGGTGAGAAAATATTTATCTCTTTTGCCGGAAGTCTTGCGACCAGTTTTTTCTTTACCGCCCTGACAGCCGTTACCTTTTTCGGAAGTTCCGCTTTTCTTGGCTTTGTGATCTCTTTGACCGTGCCGGTGGTTCTGCTTGCGGCACTTTTCAATATCGTCGCCGGTATAGCGGCATCACTGCTTGTGGGGCTTGTCTTTCTTATTGTGCAAGTGGGTCGCAAAAAGGGGTGAAGGGTAGGGGTAGAAAAACAAAAAAGCACAGTGGTTCTCACTGCGCTTTTTTGTTTTTCTTATGTGGAGCTAAGGAGACTCGAACTCCTGACCCTTTGCATGCCATGCAAATGCTCTACCAACTGAGCTATAGCCCCTCTTGCTGCTCTAAGTAAAAGAAAAAAAAGTTGTTTTTGCAACTTCTTTTGTTGATTCTTTTAGTCAGGAGCTGTTATTAATGCAAAAAAAGCCGTTATGTCATTTTTGTTTGTCGTCAGGGAAGGGTTTTCGGGTATGGGAAGGGCAAAATTGCCGGCAGCCATTACGGTTATGATCAGTTTCTTCGCTCTTGTGCTGCTTTCATTTTTCAGTACCGTCTCCCTAAGCTTTCTCAATGTCATTGAGGAGTTGCGCAGTCGTGTAGAGGTTGAAGTTTTTCTCGGAAACTCAATGAGCGAGGCGCAGGCCAAAGATGCTGCTCGACAGATAAAGCTGGTCAGGGGCGTGAGTGAGGCGCTCTATGTTTCGAAGGATGATGCCGCAGAGACCTTTGCGCAGGATTTTGGGGAGGATATTGTCAAAATTCTTGGTTCAAACCCCTTGCCGCGCTCTGTAAAGCTGAAGTTTTTGCCGGAATATGCCCGTCCGGAGAGTATCAAGCTGATAGTGCCGGAAATTCAGGCAAAAGTTCATGATGCTGATATACGCTATAATCAGTCATATCTCGGTCAGGTTGAGGAGAATGCACGCCTCTTTACTTTGGTGACAGGTGGTCTGGGGGTGTTGATTTCAGTGGCAACCATTGTGCTGACAGGCTATACAATCCGGTTGGCAATGTATTCTCGGCAGGAAAAGATCAGAACCATGCGTCTGGTCGGTGCAACGGGGTGGTTTATCGGTGCCCCCTATATTGTTGAGGGGGCGCTTCAGGGACTGATTTCCGGAGTGCTTGCAGCAGGGGCTCTCTGGCTGTTCTCCGATCAACTGCTCTTCCGTTATGAGCCATTACTTTACAATGTGGTGCAACCTTCAACGCTTTTTGTCATTCCTGCCACAGTTGTGCTCGGTATTCTCCTTGGTCTCTTTGGCAGTGCACTCTCGGTGGGCAACTATCTCAGGGCCGTGTCGAAGCGGTAGCTTCCTCTCTTATTGTATGAGGGAGTAGAGGAGCTGGATCTCTCTTTGCCACTCTTCGGAGTTGGGTGTTTCGAGGATAAGGGGAATCTCTTCACAGGCGGGATGGTTCATGATCCAGGTGAAGGCCTCCATCCCGATCGTTCCTTTACCGATATTTGCATGGCGGTCAATCCGGCTGCCGAGCGGTTGCATGGCATCATTGAGGTGCATCCCGCGCAGGTAGCGGAGCCCGACAATGCGGTCGAACTCCATGAAGGTGGCCTCGATTGCTGCCGTTGATTGCAGGTCGTAACCGCTTGCAAAGAGGTGGCAGGTGTCGAGGCAGACCCCGACTCTGCTTTTGTCGTCAACCTGGTCAATGAGCGATGCCAACTGTTCGAAGCTGTTTCCGAGGTTGGTGCCCTGTCCGGCAGTATTTTCAATCACGGCGGTTACGGTGGTTGTTCTCTCAAGCGCCATGTTGATGGATTCGGCAATCAATTGCAGGCATCGCTCCTCCTCAATCTCCTTCAGATGGCTTCCCGGATGAAAGTTCAGCAGAATCAGTCCAAGCTCTTCGACCCGCAGCATCTCTTCGACAAAGGCTTCACGTGCACGTTGCAGCTTTTCATGGTCGGGACTTCCAAGATTGATTAGATAGCTGTCGTGCGGCAGAATGTGTTCCGGCCTGAACTCACCCTCACAGCAGTTTCTGCGGAATGCGTCAATGGATTGCGATACCAGCTTCGGCGCTTTCCACTGCCGCTGGTTTTTTGTAAAGAGGGCAAATGCCTTTGCTCCTATGCTGCTGGCCTGCAGTGGAGCGTTTTCAACTCCTCCGGCAGTACTGACGTGTGCTCCAACCCGTTTCATAGTATAACGTAAACAAATGGGGAAAAATTAGTCGGTCGTGCCGAATTTTTTTGCCTCTCCCGGGGTGAGATTATTGGTTTCGCGGACGGCGAATGCGTCGGCTTTGGATGAAGAGGTCGAAAGCATTTCACCAAGAAGGCCGGTTGAAAAAAGCTGCACGCCAAGAATGAGTAGCAAAATGCCAAGAAAAAGGATCGGGCGGTTGCTGACTGGTTTGTTCAGCAGAATTTTATCGAGCGTTATGTAGAGGCTGATAATAAAGCCGGAGAGAAAGCTCAAAAGACCCGCCATGCCAAAAAAGTGCATGGGACGGCGAAGATATCGGGTAATGAAGAGTACCGAGAGGAAGTCGAAGAGCCCTGAAAAAAAACGCGACGAACCATATTTTGTGGTGCCGAATTTTCGTGCCCGGTGCTCAACAGGAAGCTCGGTAATCCTGAATCCCATCCACTGGGCGAGCACGGGAATATAGCGGTGCATATCGCCATGCAGTTCCAGCCTTCTGGTCACCTCTTTGCGGTAGACTTTCAGTCCACAGTTGAAGTCGTGCAGGGTGATGCCGGTAAACATACGCGTTACGCCGTTGAAGAGCTTTGACGGGAGTGTTTTTGAGAGCGGATCCTTGCGCTCCTGTTTCCATCCGCTGACCAGATCATACCCTTCATGCAGTTTCCGAATCATCCCTTTGATAGCAAAGGGGTCATCCTGCAGATCTGCGTCAATGGTGCAGACAAGGTCACCCGTCGCGGCCATAAAGCCTGCGGAGAGCGCCGCTGTTTTGCCAAAGTTTCTCTGAAAGGAGATGAGACGAAGTTCCGGCATTGAGTGAATCATGCGGCCAATCACCTTGCATGAATCGTCAGTGGAGCCGTCATCAACAAGGATAATCTCAAAGCTGAACGGCTCCACAAAAAGGGCGTGCAGCTCTTTTTCCGCCATGGCCGCATAAAGCTGCCCGATCAGATCAGGAAGCGATTCCCCCTCATTAAAGAGCGGAACAATGATCGATAATTGATAATTGATAATGGCCAATCGCTAATAGTAATGAATAATAGATATTAATGTAAGGGCGGGGTATTCCCGCCCCTCTTCATAGGATACCCGCCCCTACTACACCCCCCTTAAAGCAGCATCCCAGATATATTTGTGGAGCTGGAGCTGCATTCTTGCCTGGATACGGTCGTGGAGCATCCATTCCGCAAGTTCAACTGGATCAAGTTTGCCGAATGCCACGCCCATCATGATAGTGAAGGAGCCGCTCAGTTGCTGTTCATGCAAAAGCGAAGTAGCCCACTCATAATCCTCTTTGTTGGCAATAACTATCTTGAACTCAAAGGTCTGGCGATGGAGGGGCTCTGCTGCAAGCGCAAGCTCAATGTTTTCAGGATTGTTCTGATCAGAGACGCCTGATGAGGGCGGTTTAAGGTCGATGATTTTATGCACCCGCCGGTCAACTCCGGCAACAGAGAGAAAGCCGCC
>CAIXCO010000133.1 GCA_903917955.1 uncultured Chlorobiaceae bacterium
ACAGAGTGCCGGTTTTTCGGGGCTTGAGCGCTCAATGGTCAAATTTCACAACAAGATTGCACTCCCCTTCGCCTCTCTTGTCATCATTCTCATCGGCGTACCCCTTTCCGCAAAAAAAAAGCGGGGAGGACTCGCCTCTGAAATAAGCATCACCCTTTTAGCCGGGTTCCTCTTTATCGGATTGCAAAAAACCAGCGCCATAGCCGGATACCAGGGAATCATCAACCCGATGCTTGCTGCATGGCTCCCGAATATCCTCTTTCTCGGCATCGGCTATGCCATCTACAAAAACGCTATCGACTGACTCTTATGCACACAGCAATGCCCCCTGTCATCGTTCTGATGACCGATTTTGGCCTCAGCGACACCTATATCGGCCAGATGAAGGGCGTCATACTCTCCCTTGCTCCTTCTGCACACATTCTTGACCTCACCCATGCCATAAGCGCCCAGAACATTGCAGAAGGCGCCTTTTTGCTCAGCAAATCGACCCCATTTTTTCCTGACGGCACTATCTTTGTGGCAGTGGTCGATCCGGGAGTGGGCACCTCACGCAAGGCGATTGCGGTGGAAACTGTGCGCCACACCTTTCTGGCACCCGATAACGGTCTGCTCACGGCCATCTTTCAGGCCGAAGAGGTCACTCGCTCTGTTACCATTACCAATGAGCGCTACATGCTCCCCTTTCGGAGTTCAACTTTTCATGGGCGAGACGTTTTTTCTCCCGTGGCCGCGCATCTCGCCTCCGGCGTTGCTCTCGAAGAGCTTGGTACAAAAATCGAACTGGCAGAATGCACGAGAATCCCCCTGCCTGGATGCCATACCCCCAACAATGGCGCCTCATGGGAGGGAACGATCATCTACACAGACCACTTCGGCAACCTGATCACCTCACTTGACTCAGGAGTGATTGAGCGCTCAAAAGAGTGGCTTGTATGTGCAGGGGAACACCAAGTACCGGTTTGCAACACCTACTGTGATGTCGCAAACCGGCAAACACTGGCTTATGCCGGCAGCAGTGGCATGATCGAAATCGCAGTCAGAAACGGCAATGCCGCGCAGATGCTCGGGCTGAGGGACGGAGATACGGTACGGGCTTTTTTCCGATAGATCAATTTGATGAGCGATCGCTGGAGCAAACTACACGAAACCCAAAATCATCAAGCCTGACTGACGGAGGCATACCGCTTCTGGCAACGCAAAGCAGACTATCGGCAATATCGCCCCATGACCCGCCACGCAAGGATCGGCTATCTTTATCGTTATCATGCCAGTCTTCCATCCATTCCCAGACATTGCCTGCCATATCGTATAGTCCTTCGGGTGTGGCACCATTGGGATAGCGATTAACTGGCGTTGTTTGGCCAACATTCCCGTCATAGTTCGCCAGTTTAGGGGTTGGTTCACCATTTTCAGTCGACCAAGGATAGTCTCGCGCTTTCTTCCCGCCTTTTTCGACCTGGCCACCTGCGGCCCATTTCCACTCAATTTCGGTCGGAAGCCGATAAGATGTTTGATTTCCTTCAAGCATGGAAAGCCAGAGACAATAGGCTTTGGCGGCATACCATGTGATCGCAACCACCGGTTGATCGTCGCCGTCAAATTTTCTATCGTCATTATAGCTTGAACCAAAAAGAGCTGCCAGGTCTTCTTGCCCCTCTTTAAAATAGTCGGCAAATTCATCTCCCCAGGCATTGTTTATGGCGATGGCATGCAGCTCTGCCCTGAATGCTTTAAGCGGTAACGGCAAGCCATGTTCAGATTTTTTTGACTGCAACGAAGCAATGAATGACCGGTAGAGTTTGTTGGTAACGGGATATTTGGCAAAAAAAAGATTCTCTATGCGTGCTTCCTTATTTCTCTCCGGGTAAATGTAGTTGCCTCCCGGTATCAGGATATATTCGGTCTGATACTCATGAGGATTGCGGAATGATGCGGTTGTTTCTACTCCTTGCTTTTCAGGTTCAATCTTCAAAGACTGACCGCCGAATGCAAGAATCACCTCTTCAGTCCGACAGGCAACATCCCGGCTCTCTTTTGCCAGCTTTTTCACCCTGAACTGCTCTAAAGCATCAAGAACCAGCGGATTTCCGATTGTTTTTAGAATATCGAGAATCATCCGCTGGCGGTCAGTTGATGTGGCTGGATCCAGAAGTTTATTGCAAAGCGCATCAGTCTTTCTTTTCCTCTTTGGTGTTTCGGTTATGACGGCTTGCAGAAGCACCTGCTGCTTTGGAGTCAATGTTTCACTAACTGGAGAGTCCAAAAGTTTCTCCATAAAAAGATCAAATACCTCTGCATCTGCCTGCGCAATAAAAAATTTAAGAGGCTCTTCCCACCAGTCATCACCAAAGCTGAGAACCAGCGAGTCCAGATATTCCGGACTTCTGTTTACTTCACTGGCAAGTTGAACTCCAGCAAGATATTCACGAAAAGATTTATGGCTGAACATATACTCATCTATTCCATACTCCACCAGCAACCCTGAACGATTAATGAGGTCATCACACAACTCATTTGCATTCGGCTTATTACGCAACTCAAGGCTCTCAAGGGCAATCATTATACGCCCCTCAATGGTTTCCTGATTGGCCTGGTCAATCTCCTGCTCCTGCATCCAGAGAGAAAGGGAGGCCAGCACTTTCTTGGCATTTTTTAAGGCCAGCAAGGGATCTATATCTTTCTGCTCGTACTGATAACCGAGCAGATAGTCCAAGGCGTTTTCATACAGCATGGCTCGGCTATCCGGCAGAATCTCGTGCTTATTCCAGAGCATTGCCATAATCTGCAACAGTAAAGGGATCCTTACCATTTGCCGTAAACTCTTGTTTTCCTCCCTGTTCAAAAAGGCTATAATGTGATCCGCCTGTTCGAGGGCTTTTTGTTTCTGCCTCTCTTCCAAAGTATCCTGGTCATCAGCATCAATAGAAAAATCGTCAAGAAAGCGGGCCGTAAACCATTGTTGTAAAAAGTTTTTCTGTTGTCCTTCATTAAAATCAAGAATATCGGCTCTCTTGTGAGGAACTTGAATCTCCAGGTTATCCCCTTTCTGGTAACCGGTTGAGCGTGATGTGACAACAAAGTATGCGTTCGTAAAACTGGTTATGGTCTTCTTGATCCATTTACACACATCTTTTCTCTCTTCAATCTCACCGATCTCGTCAAGCCCATCGAGAAGTACCAATGTTTTCTTATGATAAAGCCATTGTGAAATAACTGTTTCAGGAACAGGAAGAGCATTTTGTTCTGACCATGCAAAGATATTTGCATGAAGTGAAGCATACCCACCACCCGTTTTTATCAACTCACGCAACGGGAGATAAAAAACCATGACTGGTTCAGAAAATCCTAAGGGTTGACACCTCTCTTTATCAAGGGCAGAGAGAGCATAATGCTGCAGAAGGGTTGTTTTCCCCGAACCGGGATCGCCAATGACAAGTAACAGGCGGTTCTTCTTGAATGCAGAAGACATAACACTTTCTGGAGTAAAACCGGAGATGGATTGTTGCTGGTCATCTCCCTTTGCATCGGCGCTTGACCGCTTTTCGTTGTGCCATGAATCCGAAAGACGCAACGAAACAAAGATCTCGCTTACTTTTGCCGAAAAGCTTTGTACTGCAGGCGGGAGAGCATAATCCAGCGCAGCAATAAGAGAGGCTTGATAGCTTTGCAAATAGTCATCATCCTGACTACCGGTTCCCGTTGTTGCTGTTGCGATGACAGCTTTGTTAAGGCGGTCTCGAAGAAGAAATTTTTTGGTATAAGAGCCGTTTTCGTTTTTTGCAAACAGAGAAGTGTCATCACTCCATGCTTTTGGAACGCTCTCATTTTGATAGCAAATAGGAAATACCTCTACACTTTTGCCGTCAAACCGGCCATAGAGTGCCCTTTTATCTTTTTGCTCATCAGCAATAAAAGTGGCTCCTGCCGCAATTTCGATCAATTCATCCCGATGCTCCGCCTCAGTTTTATGATAGTGTCCGTGCATAAAAATATCGACCCCTGATTTCAGGAGCGCCGTGATCTCTGTTCGCTCGTACTCGTTTGTAAGCCATTCAATCGGGTGGTGCATAAGAGCAATGGCAAGGTCTTGTTCATCCTTTTTAAGTTCTTTGATGAGCGGATCAATGTTTCGCAACCCAATCCACAACAAGCCGTGATCGCGTTGTGAATCTTCACAAAAAAGCGCACTGTTCATCAGCAGCATCTTAAGCCGGATATTATTGACCGTGTACGGAATCAGTTCACAGGTAGACCTGTCCGGAAAAGTTCTTTGGGGAGTGACGGAGCTGAAATAATCATTATACCATGAGGCAAATGTAGAAAGTTTGCCAACAAGATGATACATGGGGGATTGCGGATCAAAATAGGTATCAGATTCCTTCTGGCTCATGAGCGTGCGCACAAGCCCGTTGCCCATTCTTCGTTCAATGTCATGATTACCTGGAACAATGAAAAGACGATCCTTATCAAGAGCTGCCGCTTCCAGCAAATCATCAAAAAAAGCCGAAGCAAGAGATTTTTCTGCACCTTTACTTTTAAAAGCGGCAACAGATCCTTTTTCAGCAATATCACCGGTTGCAAAAATGAGATCGGGTTTTAACTCGCCCGATTCCCGGTATTTTCTCACGGATTCAAACAAGCTCGATATTATGACATCTCTGTCATAAGGATTGGAAGAACTCAGATGGATATCTGAAACATGTAGCCAGGTAACAGTCATGTAAATAAATTTGCAATATCAAAAGATGTTCTGAGCATTGAGCCATGAAGAGAAGATAATCCGGAGTGTTGTAAATAAAAATATTACGATATCCGTCGCATAACCAGCTTAAGAATATTCTTCCCATCTTCCCTCCGATAGGTGACATTATCAGTTAATCGGCGAATAAAATAGCCCCCCAATCCGCCAATAGTACGATCCTCGATATTCAGTGAGGTATCGGGCTCAGGAAGAACTAAAATGTTAAACGGGATGCCATGATCTGATATTTCAAGGACAAGAGCATCATCTTCTATTCCCGTACTCATGGATACCTCTCCTTCCTCATCCGGATAGGCATAATTGCAGATATTGACGAATACCTCTTCAACAGCAACATGCAATCCAAAGGTTTTCTTTGCATCCAGCAGGAACCGTTCAGCGCATGCATCTACAAATTGTTCAATGTCAGCTAACTTTTCGACTTGAGCTGCAAAGGTAATCTTGCTCATTGACGCAATCATTTAACCCGCAACAGCGTTCAATGCACAGTCAACTGATTCGTAGACCGGAAAAATTGAGCCAAACCCAGAAATATTAAATACCTCTTTAACGGGGCCAGCTATATTTGCCAAAAAAAGTTGCCCACTTTTACCCTTGATCCGCTTTGCAGTAGCAAGAAGTGCCCTCAGCCCCGCACTGCTGATGTAATCAAGCTTTTCCAAATCAACGACAAATATTGTTTCCCCGTCCGAAATCAATGCATTAAACTTTTGTTCATACTCAGAGGAAGTAACGGCATCAAGCCTGCCGGTTACCTTTACCACCGTTGTGGCCGACTCTTTAAATGTCTCAATATTCATCTTTCTCCCTTTTTTGTATGGTTTTATGGAGTCTGCACTGCAGTGCTTTAACGACAGTCAAAAGAATCAAGCCTCATCCGCAACACCCCTGTAAGTTATGGCAAGCATAGTAATATCATCAGATTGAGGCGCTCCATTTGCGTGGCGGTTCACTTCTGCGCGTATGCAGTGAATCAAATCTGAAAGCTTCTCTTTCGGAGCCTCCTTGAGTGCATGCAGCAATCGGTCATCGCCATAGAGCTGCTCTTCCGGATTTATCGCCTCAGTTACACCGTCAGTATAAAGGAAAAGAGTATCGCCCGGTTTTAGCGTAAGTCGTTCGGTTTTATAGACAGAATCGGGCATAGGGCCAAGCACAAAACCGGCCTGTAACGAAAGGTAATGCGTTTTCTGCGACGCGATAAGGAGTGGCGGATTGTGCCCGGCATTGGCAAACCGTACATCACCGTTCCTTGTGTCAAGAATAGCGCAGAAGACCGTAGCAAACATGCAGTTGTCGTTGTCTTCGGCAAGAATGTTGTTGACATAAGAGAGAATAAGCTCCGGCTCCCCAAGGCGCTGACCTTCTGACTTCAGGAGGGTTTTTGCCACCATCATATAAAGCGCAGCCGGCACACCTTTATCGGCAACATCCGCAATAAGAAAACAGAGGTTGTGTTCGTCAATAAAAAAGAAATCGTAAAAATCTCCCCCTACCTCTTTAGCGGGATCCATCGACGCATAGATATCAAACTCCGCTCTATGGGGAAACGCCGGAAAAATGCGAGGCAAAAGGCTAGCCTGAATATCAGTTGCGACCTTAAGTTCACTCTGGATTCTCTCCTTTGCGGCAGTGGTTTCGGTCAAATTCCTGATATACTCTTTCAGCGATGCAATCATTAACCGAAAAGAGTTGGTAAGCACCCCCACCTCATCGCTGGATCGGGTTGAAGGCAGTTCAACATCAAAATTTCCCGAAGCAATCACCCCGGTGACGGCAACAAGTGACCGAAGAGGCCCCGTAATGGAGCGTGCGATATAACTGACCGCTATCGAGAGCAGAAAAATTCCTCCAAGCCCCATTACTGCCATGGTCATACTCAGCTTGCGGACATTTGCAAGCAGTTCATCCTCAGGAAAGACAACAGCAAGAGTCCATCCAGTCGAACGGATCGGAGCGTAATACATCCAGTTTCGGGCACCACTCTCACTTTTATAGAGCACAAAGCCAGACTCCCCCCTGACCATCTTTTGTCCGAGTTTTCTGAGAGAATCATCATGACGTGACTCGGCAATACTGAAAAAGGTTTCATTCATGATTGACTCCTTCAATGGATGAGCCAGAATCATACCATTTCTCGAAAAAAGCGCAGCATAACCTCTCTTGAGTATCTTTACTGACGAAATCAGTTTCGTTAATGATGCAAGCGTTATATCAGCTTTAACAACTCCCTTCAGGCGTCTGACTCCATCAGTTTGATCATAAAAAGGAATCGAACAGGTGGACATGAGCATATTACCGCCCCCATCATCAAAATAGGGTTCACTCCATTCAGTCCGACCCAACTCCCTGGGTATCTGATACCAATCCCAGTAAAAATAGGGGAGATCGGCATACGCCTCTTCAAGACGAATACAACTAACCTTACCATTTTTGCGAAAGTAAAATGGAGCATAAAGACGATCCGTCCGACGGAAAGCGTAGGGTTCATAAGCCACACCGGAACCATAAAGTCCCTGATTACCGGCAAGAGTAGTCTGGAGCAGCGAGTGCAGTTGTATTTCAGTATAACTGCCGGTTTCAAGTGAACGGGCAACGCCTTCAGTCACTTTTGAAACAGAAACGAGCTCACTTTCAACCCTGTTCACTAACGACAGAGCAAGGTTTCGCGCATTATTTTCAAGCTCTTTCTCAAGAACAAGACGTGATTGAGTGTAGTTATATCCCAGCGTAACCGTAAAAATAAGCGCGCTGCAAAGCGATATGACAAGAATGAGCCTTGTAACAATACTTTTACTTCCCGGCATTATACCTCCAACTGAATGCTGCATAGTCAGGATAGTCCTGAATCAGCCCATCATGCACCAT